>NZ_LDQC01000063.1 GCF_001475545.1 Curtobacterium luteum
CCGCGAAGCCGAGTCTCGGCCAGCGGCTCACGGTCGCACGGTCGCACGGTCGCACGGTCGCACGGTCACCCAACGCGTACCCCCGGTGGGACTCGAACCCACAACTCGGCGATTGTAAGTCGGGTGTCGGTCACCCAACGCGTACCCCCGGTGGGACTCGAACCCACAACTCGGCGATTTTAAGTCGCATGCCTCTACCGGTTGGGCCACGGGGGCGGGCCGCAACAGCCTACCGAGCCGGCGCTGCCCGGAACGACGGACGGCGGCCACCCCGCAGGGTGACCGCCGTCCGTGATGGGGCTGGAGCCTACTTCGCCTCGGCGGACGCCTCGGCCTTCACCGGCTCGGCCTCCTTGGAGACGTCCTCGGCGGGCGTCGCGTACGCGGGGCCGGCCGCGTCGGCGGGCTTGCCCTCCTCCGGAGCCGGAGCTGCGGCAGCTGCCGGGGCCGGAGCCTCGACGGCCGGCTTCGGCCGCGAGGCGAAGGCCTCGAACGCCGCACGCGGGGTCTCGCGGTCGTCGAGCGACGCGATGTCGCGGCCGAGGAAGAAGCCGCCCACCCAGTCGCCGATGACGCGCCACTTGCGCTCCCACGACGGCATCGCGAGGCCGTGGTAGCCACGGTGGGCACCCCAGGCGAGGAAGCCCTTCATCGCGAACTTGCCGGACTGGAACACGCCGATGCCGAGACCGAGGCCCGCGACGGCGCCGAGGTTCTCGTGCTTGTAGTCGGTCGTGGCCTCGCCCCGGATGACCGCGACGAGGTTCTTCGCGAGCTGCTTCGCCTGACGGACCGCGTGCTGGGCGTTCGGCACGCAGAACCCGCCGACGCCACCACCCGTGAGGTCCGGCACGGCGGCGACGTCACCGCAGGCCCACGCATCGGCGACCACGCCGTTGTCGTCGACCACACGGAGGTCGGGCTGCACGCGGATGCGGCCGCGCTGCTCGAGCGGGAAGTCGGTGCCCTTGACCATCGGGTTCGCCATGACGCCGGCGGTCCAGATGATGAGGTCGGACGGGATCGTCTGGATCGACTCGTCCTTCGCCTTGAGCTGGCAGACACCGCCCTCGGCCGACGCGAGCTGCGTCTCGAGGTGGACGGTCGCACCGCGCGACGCGAGGTTCTCGAGCACCCAGTGCGAGGTCTCGAGCGAAACCTCGGGCATGATGCGGCCCATCGCCTCGACGAGGTGGAAGTGGGTGTCGTCGAACGACAGCTGGGGGTAGCTCTTGAGCAGGTCGGAGACGAACGAGCGGAGCTCGGCGAACACCTCGATGCCGGCGAAGCCACCGCCGACCACGACGACGGTCAGCAGGCGGTCGCGCTCGGGACCGGCCGGCAGGTTCGCCGCCTTGTGGAAGTTGACGAGGATCTTGTCGCGGATGGCCGCGGCTTCCTCGATCGTCTTGAGGCCGATCGCCTCGTCCGCGACACCCGGGATCGGGAACGTGCGCGAGACGGCACCGGCGGTCATGACGATCTGGTCGTAGGTCTCCTCCCACGGCTCACCCTCGGACGGCGTGATCGTCGCGGTCTTGGCGGCGTGGTCGACCTTCGTGACCTTCGCCGTGACGACCCGGGTCTTCTTGAGGTGACGACGGTGGGAGACGACCGCGTGACGCGGCTCGATCGAACCGGCGGCGACCTCGGGCAGGAACGGCTGGTACGTCATGTACGGGAGCGGGTCGACCATGACGACCTCGGCTTCACCCTGACGCAGGTGCTTCTCGAGCTTCCAGGCGGTGTAGAAACCGGCGTAACCGCCGCCGACGACGAGGATCTTGGGCACGGGGGATGATCTCCTTGGAGTGGGGTGGTTTGCCGGGAGGCTGGTCAGAGCTCGCCGCCACCCGCCCCGACTCCGGCGTCTGCGTCCTCATCATACGCCCGGCACGCACACCGGGAGGGCGACCAGTCCGCACGCTGGAGCGCGAGGTCGCCGATGGGGTTGACGCCGGGTCCGGCGGCGAGGGCGTGACCGACGAGGGCGTGGAGGCACTTCACGCGGGTGGGCATGCCACCGGCGCTGATGCCGTCGATCTCGTCGACGTGCTCGATCGACTCGCGATCGGCCAGGTACGACTCATGGGCGGCGCGGTACTGGTCCGCGACGTCCGGGTCCTCGAGCAGGGCCGCCAGCTCCGGCATGACCTGGGTGGCCTCGAGGGTGCTGACCGCAGCGGTGGCCGCGGGGTGGCACAGGTAGTACAGCGTCGGGAACGGGGTGCCGTTCGACAGCCGGGGCTTCGTGGACACGACCGTGGGGTTGCCACAGACGCAGCGTGCCGCGATCCCGATGACGTCGCGAGCCGGTCGCCCGAGCTGCGCCGACACGACGCGGACGTCGTGCTCGGTGGGCGGGTCGAAGGGAGGGGTCGTCACGGGTACGTGAGCCTACCCGAGTCCTGAGCGTCGTCCTACTTCGTGTCGCCGGTGCCGGAGACGTCCGGTGCGACGAGCTCCTCGGTGCTCTCGTCGCTGAGCCCCGACTTGAGCACCGACGAGAGCATCGCCTGCACCCAGTCGACCTTCGGCGTCTGCACGGTCGAGCTCACCGGGGTCCCCGAGTCGGTCTCCGGTCGGCCGGAGTCCTTCGTGCCCTCGCTCCCCATCACGAGGTAGCTCTCCTCGCCCGGGTACACGTAGAGCAGTCGGTCACGGGCCTGCGCCTCGATGTAGGCGGGGTCGTCCCAGCGCGCGACGTCCTGCTTCTTCTGCGACACGTCGGCCTCTTGCGCGGCGACCTGCTGCTGCTGCTGTGCGATCTGCTCCTGCTGCTGGATGAGCGTGCGGAGCGACGGCGCGAGCACGACCACGAACAGCACGATGATCGCGAGCATCAGCAGGCTGAACCCGGAGAACCGGATCGAGCGGTACCAGGGCTGGTGTGCGGCCGCACCGGCGTGCGGCATCGCCACGGGGACGCGGCGGACGCGGGGCTTCTGGCTGGGCACGAGCCGACGATAACCCGGGGCGGGTGGGCAGTCGGCCCCGGCACGCGGGTGTCGGGCACCCTCCCAGCGTCGGCCGGGAGGCACGACTCGGCCCCGCCGGACCGCCTCGCGTTCCCTCCACTGCGCCTGCCCCGGCGGGACTGACACGGCGAGACGCCGCCCTCCGCGAGGAGGACGGCGTCTCGTGGTGGCGCTGGAGTGCTACAGGGCCGCCGCGCGCGGGAAGGCCGAGCGACCGGCGTAGACCGCGGCGTCGCCGAGCTCCTCCTCGATGCGGAGCAGCTGGTTGTACTTCGCGACGCGGTCCGAGCGAGCCGGGGCACCGGTCTTGATCTGCCCGCCGTCGACCGCCACCGCGATGTCGGCGATGGTGGTGTCCTCGGTCTCGCCCGAGCGGTGCGACAGGATCGCGGTCATGCCGTGGCGGTGCGCGAGCGACACGGCGTCGAGCGTCTCGGTGAGCGTGCCGATCTGGTTCACCTTCACCAGGATCGAGTTGCCGGCCTGCTCGTCGATGCCCCGCTGCAGACGCTTCGGGTTCGTGACGTACAGGTCGTCGCCCACGAGCTGGAGCTTCGAGCCGAGCTCGGCGGTGAGGTGCTTCCAGCCCTCCCAGTCGTCCTCGGCCAGGGCGTCCTCGATGGTGACGAGGGGGTAGTTCGCGACGAGGTCGGCGAAGTAGCCGGTGAACTCCTCGCTCGAGAGCTGCTTGCCCTCGAACGCGTACTTGCCGTCCTGGAAGAACTCGGTCGCGGCGACGTCGAGGCCGAGCGCGATGTCCTTGCCCGGGGTGAAGCCGGCCTTCTCGATCGCGGCGAGCAGGAAGTCGAGCGCGGCGCGGTTCGATGCCAGCTCGGGCGCGAAGCCGCCTTCGTCGCCGAGGCCCGTCGCGAGGCCCTGCTTCTTCAGCTCGCCCTTGAGGGCGTGGTAGGTCTCGACACCCCAGCGGAGCGCCTCGGAGAACGACTCGGCGCCGTAGGGCACGAGGAAGAACTCCTGGATGTCGACGTTGGTGTCGGCGTGCGCGCCACCGTTGACGACGTTCATCAGCGGGACAGGCAGCGTGTGCGCGTTCGGGCCGCCGAGGTAACGGAACAGCGGCAGGTCCGCCGAGTCGGCGGCGGCGCGGGCGACGGCGAGCGAGGCGCCGAGGATCGCGTTCGCGCCGAGGCGGGACTTGTTCTCGGTGCCGTCGAGCTCGATGAGCGCGGCGTCGACGAGGCGCTGGTCGGTGGCGTCGAAGCCCTCGAGCGCCGGGCCGATCTCGTCGAGGACGGCATCGACGGCCTTCAGGACGCCCTTGCCGCCGTAGCGGGACGCGTCGCCGTCACGGAGCTCGTACGCCTCGAACGCGCCGGTGGAGGCACCGGACGGGACGAGCGCGCGCGAGACGACGCCGTCGTCGAGGAGGACCTCGACCTCGACCGTCGGGTTGCCTCGGGAATCGAGGACTTCGCGTGCGCCTACGGCATCGATCTGGGCCACGGGGTACTCCCTACGAGTTCGGTTGTGGTGATTGCGGGTCCGATCCTACCGAGGCCCGGTGGACACGATGCTCCGCATGACGCTCACTGTGGAGAACGGCCGGTGGCGCACGGACAGCGACCGGTCGGAAGGCGCTGCCAGACCGACCCGTCAGCTCGACCGGTCAGCCGAGCGGACGGAACTCGACCCCGTCGAGCGAGGTCGTGTCCGCGCGGACCGACGCGAACGCGCCGAAGCCCTGCGCCGCGAGCGCCGCGAGCTGGTTCTTGGTGTTCTTCGTGCGCTTCTCGAGCCGGACGCGCTGGTGCGTGGCGAGCGCCTCGCTCTTGAGGGCGGCGAGTCGGGCCGGTTCGACGTCCTTGTCGTAGAGCAGCACGACGGCGTCTGCTGACTCGGCGTCCGGCAGCGTGACGAGGTCGACGAGCCGCTCGAAGCCGAGCGAGAACCCCACCGCCGGGACGTCCTGGCCGAGGAAACGCCCGATCATCCCGTCGTAGCGACCACCGCCGCCGAGGCTGTACCCGAAGTCGGGGTGCGCCACCTCGAAGATCGTGCCGGTGTAGTAGCCCATGCCACGCACGAGCGTCGGGTCGAACCGGAGGTCCACGCCGTCGAGGGCCGCCCGGAGGCCGAGCAGCTCGCCGAACGCGTCCTCGTCGAGCCACGCCGCTCCCCCGACCGAGTCCCAGTCCGCGGACTCGAGCGCACGGATGGTGTCCTCGAGCCCGGGCAGGAGCGAGCCGGTCGTCTCCCGGAGCTCGGCGGCGACGCCGTCCGGCCCGATCTTGTCGAGCTTGTCGATCGTGATGAGCGCACGGTCGGCTGCGCCCGCGTCGGTGATCCCCCACGACGCGAGCAGTCCGAGCAGGATCCGCCGGTCGTTGATCCGGATCGACGTCCCGGACACCCCCAGTGCATCGAGGGCGTCGGTCGTCGCACGGATGAGTTCGATCTCGGCGAGCTGCCCCGGCTCCCCGAGGATGTCTATGTCGCACTGCACGAACTGCCGGTAGCGCCCCTTCTGCGGACGCTCGGCACGCCAGACGGGCGCGATCTGCACCGATCGGAAGACTGTCGGCAGCTCGGCGCGGTGTGAGGCGTAGAAACGGGCGAGCGGCACGGTCAGGTCGAAGCGCAGCCCGAGGTCGGCGAGGTCGAGCGGTGCGTCGGCCGCCCGGAGGTCCTCGACGGTGAGCCCCCGCTTCATCACGGCGAACGCGAGCTTCTCGTTGTCGCCGCCGAGTCCGGAGTGCAGCCGCGCCGCGTCCTCGACCACGGGCGTCTCGATCTCGTCGAACCCGTGCCGCGCGTACACGCCGCGGACGACCCCCAGCACGTGCTCCCGACGAGCCTTGTCCGCCGGGAGGAAGTCGCGCATGCCACGGGGTGCCGTCACGGTGGTCGCCATGCGGCAATCCTGCCAGAACGGCCACAGCGGTTTGCGCAACCCGGTGTCCGCTGATATTGTGGACACACAACTTCGGTCCGCAGGTGCCTGATCCATCGGCGGACCGATCGCGAGGGCAACGTGCTGCAGTGTGCCCCGCGGTGAGCGGGGTCCTCCGTCCACACCGGTATCCCTGTCGGCGTGGACGGCCCGCTCGCGGGCGTCCTCCTTTTTTCGGGTTGGGAGGGCGCCCGCTCTTCTCAGTCCGGACGCACATCGTCGCGACGGATCAGGGGACGTCGAGTCGCCCCGCACCCCGCGGCACGCCTCACGTCTCACGCCTCACGCCTCACGCCCCCGCGGAACGTCCCTCGGCTTCGAGCGCGGCGACGGCGGCGCGGAGGCT
>NZ_LDQC01000064.1 GCF_001475545.1 Curtobacterium luteum
GCCGGGCTCGGGTTGCTCGGCGCCGGGTTGCTCGAGGAGCCACCGCCGCCGCTGGGCTTCGTCGACGTGGAACCGCCGCCGGAACCGGGGTTCGTCGTCGTGGAGCCGCCGCCGGTGCCCGGGTTCGTCGCGGTCGATCCCCCGGTCGCCGGACTCGTCGTCGAGCCGCCGCTGCCGTCGTTGCTCGTCGTCGAGTCGGCTCGTGCGGCCAGCTCGACCTCGGCCTGCTTCGCCTGCTGCGCGTTCCAGTAGGCGGTCTCCGTGGCCACGCTCGTCCCCTTGAGGTAGGCGAGCTGCTTCAGGACGACCTCCTGCTGGTCCTGCTCACGCTGGAGGCGTCCCTGCGCGTGCGACGAAGCGTCCTTCGCCTCGGCGAGCGCGGACTTCGTCGCGTCGGTCGCCTCCGCGAGCGCCACCGTCGCCTGCCGCTGCTGGGCGGCGAGGGAGTCGACGGTGTTCTGGTCGGCCTGCGCCCGCGCCAGCACGGTCGCCGAGCGCTCGGACAGGTGCGACATGGTGCCGACGCGGTAGAGCAGGTCCTTCGCGTCCCGCGTGTCCACCAGCATCGAGGTCGACAGGTCCCCGCCGCCGGTCCGGGCGAGCTCGACGACGAGCCCGGCCACCTGACCCGCGGACTCGCGGGCCGACGCCTTCGCGCGCTTCGCCTGGTCGGCCAGGTCGTCGAGGTCCGACTGGGCCTCCTGCTGCTCCGATGCCGCGAGCGAGAAGGTCTGCGCAGCCTGCTGCTCGGCGATGGACGCACGGTCGGACGCGTCCTGCAGGTCTTCGAGGCGCGACCCGAGCTCGTCGACGGTCTGCTGCGCCGCCGCCGCGTCGGACTTCGCCGCCCGCACGTCGTCCCAGCTCGGGGCCGACGGGGTCGCCTGCGCCGGGGCGGCGAGGGCGACCGACAGGCCGATGCCGAGGACGGCGACGACCGCGGTGCAGGTCAGGGACCGGGCGGGCTGCTTCATGGGTCGGGTCAACGCCTCCTGGCGACGCTCGTTCTCATACCGAGATCCCCCGCGCTGCCATGAAGGGGACCGGGTCGGTGGCGGCACCGTTCACCCGGGTCTCGAAGTGGAGGTGGCACCCTGTCGACCAACCGGTCGAGCCGATCTTCGCGATCTGCTGGCCGGCGCTGACGTGCTGGCCGTAGGCGACCAGGATCCCGCCGTCGACGATGTGGCCGTACGCGGTGGAGATCCCGCCGCCGTTGTCCAGGACGACCTCGTTGCCGTACCCGCCGCCGTTGCCCGCGAAGGTCACGGTGCCGTCGTGCGCGGCGTAGATCGGGGAGTAGCACGCGGGCGCGAGGTCGACCCCGGCGTGCAGTGCCGTGGCGTGCGTGTACGGGTCGACGCGCATGCCGAACCCGCTGGTCTGGTACCCGCCGGCCGGTCGGACCCAGCCGGAGGAGTTCGGCGCCCCGCCGCCCGAGCCGCCCTGGCTCGTCGCGGCAGCGCGGGCGGCGGCACGGGCGGCCGCAGCGGCGATGCGCGCCTGCCGCTTCTTCTCC
Source organism: Curtobacterium luteum (assembly GCF_001475545.1). GTDB lineage: Bacteria > Actinomycetota > Actinomycetes > Actinomycetales > Microbacteriaceae > Curtobacterium > Curtobacterium luteum_A. The sequence goes on from NZ_LDQC01000064.1 coordinate 1,520, forward strand.
TCCTCGACCCCCTTGCGGTACTTCGCCTCGACGCCGTGCTGCTTGGTGGTGAGGAGGGTGAGCTGCGCCTCCAGGCGGTCCTGGTTGTCGTTCTGCGCGTCGACAGCCGTCTGTGCTGCGTCTGCGGCACCCTGCGCCTGTTGCATCTTCGACTCCGCCGCGTCAGCGAGGGATCCGAGCGCGCGCTTCGCGACGTCCGCCTTGTCGGCGAGGCCCTGGGCGGTCCCGCGGTCCTGCGAGGCCTGCGCGTAGATGCCGTCCGCCTGCTCACTGAGCTTCGACATCGCGCCGAGCTCGTAGAGCAGGTCGCCGGACTTGCCCGGGTGCGTCAGGAGGTCGGTCGAGACGTCGCTCGAGCTCGCGCGACCGAGCTGTGCCGCGAGCTGGCCGGCCTGGGCCTCCGACGCTGCGGCGGTCTTCTTCGCCTCGTCGGCCTGGCCCTGGAGCTTCTGCTGCTTGAGCGTCGCCTGGTCGTACGCCGTCTGCGCCGTCTGGTAGGCCGTACCGGCCGCCTCCGCGGCCTTCTGCTTCGACGCCGCCTCGTCCTTGAGCGTCTCGATCAACGACGTGATCTCGGAGACCTTCGCCTGCTGCGCCTGGGTGGAGGCCTTGGCCTTCTCCACGTCGTCCCAGCTCGGGTAGCTCGTGGCGCTGGCCGTACCGCTCGGCGTGAGCGCGGCGAGGGTCCCGGCTGCGAGCGCGACGGCGACCGCGGCGGCGACGAGGCGGCTGCGGGAGCTGAGGGAGAACGGTGAGGTCGACATGTGTCTCGATTTCGTAACAGCGCGGCAAGGCTCACGCACGTAACACTGTTAACAGACGCAACAGTAACAACAGGTGTCGCAGCCGGTCACCCCTCGTGCGAGGGGCAGCAGGGTGCGACGACGATGCTCGCACGCGGGCACCGACGGCACGGAACGGAGCCTGGTGCTCCACGGTGAGTGAATGCCCGCGGGCGGACCGGACACCTGCGACACGCCGGGGATGACGCGCTCGGGCGGCTCGATTTGTGAAACGCGGGGGGCATCCGTATGCTTGTCCATCGGTAGCGCACTGCACCGCTTGCGGCCCTATCGTTTAGTGGCCTAGGACACCGCCCTTTCACGGCGGCAGCACGGGTTCGAATCCCGTTGGGGTCACTCTTCGTGAGTGAGCAGGCAAGCAGAGCAACACCGAGCAAGACAGCAAGACAGTAATTCAACATGGCCCTGTAGCGCAGTTGGTTAGCGTGCCGCCCTGTCACGGCGGAGGTCGCGGGTTCAAGTCCCGTCAGGGTCGCCACGGCTGGATAGCTCAGTTGGTAGAGCGTTCGACTGAAAATCGAAAGGTCCACGGATCGATGCCGTGTCCAGCCACAGCAGGAAACCCCCGGTGAAGCCGGGGGTTTCCTTGTTTCTGGGGTCGGGTTCGCTGCCGCTCCGTTGACGACGTGCCGGCTCTGTGCCGGTTGGGTTTCGTCGAACCGCTCCGCCAGGGCTCTCGATCGAGCTAGCGTCGGAGCATGGAAGCTGCGCGACGAGCACCCGATGCTGGAGCTCCGATGTTCGACTTCGATGCCGTCGACTTCGTCACCGCAGACCATCACTTCGGACATGCGCGGATCATCGAGCACGCGAGGCGTCCGTTCAGTGATGTCAACGCGATGGATTCCTACCTCGTCGAGCGATGGAACTCGATCGTCCCGTCTGATGCCATCGTGCTGCACCTCGGTGATCTCCTCATGGCCTCCATGAACGACGTCGGTGCTGCTCTTGCCCTCACTATGCAGCTGCACGGCCGTCGGCTGCTCGTCCCGGGGAATCATGACTGGATCTCGCGAGCAACACAGACTCGCACTCGCATCCAATCGATGATGCCGCGGTACGAAGCAGCCGGGTGGACTGTGCTCCCGGAGGTGCTGAACGGGTCACGGCGCGGACGTCTCCTCCGGGCGTCGCACTACCCTTACGACACAAGTTCCCGCGACAAGTTCAGCAAGGTCCGCCCCGTCGACGATGGCAGACCACTCCTGCACGGACACACTCACTCGGCTACGGTCTTCAACGATGAGAACGCGGCTATGCACGTGGGCGTCGACGCGTGGGACTTCACGCCGGTCCCCATGAGAGAGGTTGACCGATGGCTTGCTTCTACCCAGATCACGAAAGCTCCCCAAGAGGCCTTCTAGGGGCTTCCGTGTCGCCCGTTTGCAGACGGGCGACTCACGCCCAACACTAGTCAGAGGCGGGTATGGGGCCGATCGAACATCGATGCTATTTGAAAGAGACCGTTCGAGGCTTACGGGGCTTCGGGCTCGCCGGCTTCACCTTCATGGGAATCTTCGCGAGAGATACACCGACACCAGAGCCGCTTACAGACTTCAGCCCGTTTGCAAGGAGCACCTTCGTGAAGAAGAACAGGCTTTCGTGGAGCGGGCCGGGTTTTGGCGTCGCGATCGCTAGGACATACTCTGCCCTTTCACGTTCGAGGGTTTTTCCGCCATTGCCCGGTAGGGCCCGCCAGGCATCTTGAAGGACCTTTTGGTGCGGCTCGGAAGCCCACGCAACGGAGCTGTTCACAGCCTGGGCAACTAGATGCGAGAGAGCCGGAGAACTCGACGCAGACTTCACGCAGAGCAACTCACCATCTGGAGTCAGCAAGTCTGCAACCTCCAGGCGCTCGTACTGACTGAATACCGCCAGACCCTTGTCCAGGAGCGCGTACCCTCTCTCCGCTGCGACGAGCTTGTTGTAGGAACCTTCAATCGTCGGATCATCTGTTGAGTCACGAAGCGATTCACTATCCCATTCAGGCAGGTTGAGAACCTCGGAAACATCGCGAATCGCGGCCACGGCGGCGTTGACCTGCGCGGTGAAGTCCTTACTCACCTCAAACCACAACCCGGCAGTGAGCAGGTAGTCCTGCCCGTCCATCGACTCTTCAGCCAAGAGGTACGCCTTGAGAGTTCGACGCCGGTCAACCATCTTGCCCTCCGCATCGAGCGCGAGTACATGAACGTCGGCGAGGGGGCTCCTGTCCGAAGGCATAGAGCCAGCTAGATCAAGGATACTCCCTGAGTCCAAGTCGTCGATCTCATAGCGGCCAAGTGGACGCCCGAACACCAGCTCATAGTGATCGAACTGGGCTTCATTCACGTCAAATGGATCAGGAGCCGCAAAACTCAGAGTGGAGTCTTTGGCGCGAATCCTTGCGACCACTGCTTCATCCAGTTTCTCAATCCGCGGATCCTTCGTGGAGATGGGGCGAATTCGATCAAGGAAGGGAAACTTGGTTTTGAATGCTTCCGACGCGTAGAGATTGAAGACCTCATCGAGCTTGGGCCCGAGATTTGCCAGAGTGAAGCTCTGCACGGTCAGGCGAAGCGAATCAGCACCTGACGCACTGGATGCAATCAAACCCGACTCAGTTTTGCCTGATATCTGACGTAACCAATCCTCGTCGATTGCGACATTGAGGTCCGAGAAGGATCCATCCACAGGCAGCATCGTGCGCTGATCCCGTGAATTACTAGCTACCCCACGAGTTTGGACACTTCTCACCCGACGCTCAGCGATCAGCCCCGCGGCGACGCGAAGACCAAAACTGGGCTCCACAAACGAAGCGTCAATCGCATGGTATCCAGTTCCGTAGGTAAGAGCAAAGACGCGTTCACCTCGTTTGACCAGGACCACCGCACCCGCACTGGCAGACTGCTCCAAATGGCTTCGTACGTCAACGATCGAGTCGAGTTCGGCCGCCCAGTTCGGGAGGTCCGGGTCTCCCAAGATGAGAAATGGAGCCACATCGAGCCCGATGGTCGTGCGCGGTTCCAGCTTTGCGACCGTTTTCGCACTCCTGAGCACTGTGTCGTCCATCGGAACGCCATCCCTAAGAAGGTAAATCGTCAGACGCATCGGTGAGCCCTCTCATACGGCCGTGTTTAGCCTGAGCGTAGCTCATTTCGGACAAGCTTGAGGGAGGTTCGGGCAAACGCCTGGTCCGTGAACCTGACACCACTAGCAGACCGCAGCAGTGACGCGACATCTCGAAACGAGGCCGATCATCCAGAACGGGGCCGTTCCGTCGACCAGCTCACGTTGGTCGCCTCACTTGCTTCGACCGCCACCACATCGGCCGGTCGAAGCACGGACGCCTTCCAGTTCGAGAGTTCAGCGACGCTGCCCACGACCGCCAAAGCCATGTCGATTGATGGGGTCGGGAACGAGTCGCTCCAAAACTCAGTGACTCCCGTCGTCTGTGCGAGCCATAGTGGCGGCTCGGTCCGCAAATCATCAGCTAGCTGAAGGAAAGCTCCCTCGAGAACGACTGCGCCGAAGCGGTTTGCTAACCGGTTGGCCTGGACAACCGTTCCGCCCGGTGTACTGAGTTCCTGTGCGCGTCCCGTTCTGGAGTTCGTGATCCCAACCTTCGTCACCCGCGCTTCGGGGAAGTGAATGAGGTAGACGTCATGCGGTTCCCACCAACCCTGATCGACTTCGTCGCGGCTCGGCCCAAACCGGAGTGAACTGACGGCGTGACTCTCCATCTGGAACCTCAACCGTCGCTGATCTGAAAGCGAGCGCGCAGCAAGGCGCTCCGTTCGACGGAAGACGACACCGGCATCAGAGGCGGACGGGTGCCGACCCGCTGCAAGCCAGCTTCGAGCTCGCTGCTTGAGGGGGATGACGGTCCACCACTCCGGTCGCGAGCGGGCCGTGCTCGGGAGAGGCAGTTGCACGATTGCCTCGATGTCGTCGTACGTGATGTTGATGTTTGCTTTGTCGGGACGGTGCGCGAGGTACTCGTACAGCGGCCGCCAAGGACCCATGCGAATCTCGGTGGACGTCATGACTGTGATTCTCCGCCGATCATCCGGTCCAGAGCGCCGCTGGCTCGAACCGCTGCGTCGGAACGAGCCCGGCTGTACCGTTCGGTGACCTGCATCGAGGAGTGACCCAAGATCGCCTGTACGTCGTTGGCTGCACTGCCAGCGTCGAACAGGAGGGTTGCGAGCGTGTGCCGGAGATCGTGTATGCGGAAGTCAGGCCGGTCTAGAAGCAGGCGGAGTCGCGGCCAGTCGACGGCACGGCGGACGTTGGAGACCTGCAGGCGTCCACCCCTCGACCCGGTGAAGACCAGGTCGTTGCGGCTTTTGCCCTCGATCTGCAGAGCGATGGACGGCAGAAGGACACCGGGAAGCGGGACGGTTCGCTCCTTGTGGCTCTTCGGACTCTGCTCGATCAACTCACCATTACGCCCCGGCGAGAAGCTCCGACGCACGTGGATCACTCGTCCCGCCAGGTCGACGTCGGACACCCGCAGAGCACTCGCCTCCCCCGCTCTCATCCCGGTGAATACGAGTGCCGAAAGGTATGCACGGTAGGGACCGTCCTCAATCGCAGCGAGAAGCGTACGAACCTCCTCCGAAGAGAGGGCTCTCGACCGAAAACTCCGTGCTCCGTCTTCGCGAGGCCGACGAACCAGTCGTGCCGGGTTCCCGCCGATCACGCCGAACCGGACCGCACCGTCGAGCAAGCGGCTGAGCATGGCAAGAGCGTCGTTGCGCGTCGAAGCCGATCCGCTCCACTGTCCGATTGCCTCATCGACATCGCCGGCAGAGATCGTCTCCAACTTGCGGTGCCCGAACCACGGCTGCACGCGGTGTCGCCAAGCAACGTCGTAACCACGAGCCGTAGCGGGACGGATACTCGATTCGATCGTCGGCCAGTAGCGCGAGTACCAAATGTCAAGGGTCATACCGCCGTCTGGCTTGATCCGAGTTCGAGCTTCACTCCGTACACGCTTCGCTTCGGCAAGCGACCCAACGAGGAAGCTCCGCTCTCGATCCTCCCCATTTAGACCTGTAGCCCAAACACGGACCTGGTACTTCCCGCGGTCAGTCCGGTACCTGATTCCTTCGGGGAGCGGCTTGCGAGTCCGCGGGTCCAGCCGCTCAGTGCGCTCGGCCACTAGTACCACCCGATTCAAGGAAGCCGACGATGGTCGAGGTCTTCCAGAGCATGTGTTTCCCCATGCGCGCGTCCGGGTATGGAACCCTGGACTGGCGGCGGAGCGCATCGAAAGTCGAGAGCGGGACACGGCAACGAGCAGCCGCCTCGCGTCGCGTGAGGTAGACGTCCTCCTCGACGAGTGTCGTTTCTTCGTGAGCTTCCTGATCAGCGAACATCGCCGTCTCCTTTGTCTGACCTCTTGGTGTTTCGCGAATCTCTCCATTCCCTCGCCGCACGGGCAGCCTCGATCGCGAGAGCCTTGTCGCCTTGCGAAGTCCACCCCATCCCGGCGTAGGACCAAAGCCCAATGACGAGCACGCTCTCGACTTCTCCCGCGTCAGGCTCACTTGCAGCCGCGGCGATGCGTTCAAGTCGCCACTGATGTCGTGCATCCCGGAGAGAACCGAGCGTTACCGAGTAGCGCCTGGACTTCGTCGAGAAGTGGCCACGAAAGCCGAGCATCCGCGACCAGCGTTCAAGAAGTACGTAGGGCGACTGCGGTTCTGCAGCGACGCCAATCTGCTCGGCGATGTCGCGGAGCCTGACGAGGTGTGGACGAGGCGAGGCCCCCGCATCCAAATCCTCCGTCGCCTTGGTCGCGTACTTGGCGATGTAGGCGGCGACGGCACGATCCGACAGCCGTCCATCTAGGCCTTCGCTTCGAACGATCGGCTTCACGTCGATCTGCCTCCCCCAACGGAGCACGTTCGGTAGGCGTCCTGAGGGAAGGCTGGGCGGTTGATAGCGCACCGCACGGGCAGCCTGGCGGATCGCTTGCGTCAGGTGAGCGGTCGTCATGCGATCATCTGGCGCTGGGAAAGCATCATCCCTGTCGACACCGTCGAGTCGGACGATCGCGTGGAAGTGGACGGCGCCCCGCTTTTGGAACTCCGCCACTTTCGCGAACTGTGGTCGGACAAGGGTGGAAGCCTCTCGCTGACTCATGCCAAGGACTTTGGCGAGCTCCCTCCGAAGCTGGATGGTGAATCGCCTCCACAGCTCGGACGCGAAGTACTGCCACACCACGTGGCCCTCGTAGTCGTAGCAGTCTGGGCAGATCGCATCACCGAACTCGGGACCGCCTCCTCCGTGTCCGGTCCCGCATTCCGGTCGACGACCGTGTCTGCAGGGTTTGGCCCGGGCGCAGGCCGCGCCGTGTACGGCTCCGAACGAAGGAGCGGTCAGTGTGAGGAAGACCATGGGGTGGGCAGCCACTGAGTTGGGAACGCCCTTCATACCGCCGGCTGCGCCAGCCATGATCATGTGCCAGGTGTCGCCCTTGTACTCGTGGCTGCACGAGGCGCAGCGTTGTGCGCGGCGGTTGCCGCAGCGAGTGAAGAGGACGTGGTCCGGCTGGTCTGCAGACGAGAACCTGGCGCGCTCCTCCCCCGTCTCAGATCCGAAGGTCGTGGATGCTCCGACCAGCCGAACCGGGTTCGTGCAGAAGCCCACCCGGGCGGCACCCCGCATCCAACGGTCGAACTCCGGACTACGGAGACGCCGCGCGACTGACTCAGCGAGGCCCATCAGACACCACCAGTTCGGGGACCGCGCATCCGATCGGGTAGACGTACCCAGTCACATCGTCTGTGCGCAACACTGGACGGCAGACGTCGACCGCGGCGTGCTCCTTGCGTCGTTGATCGATCCAGTCGGTGAGCTGCGCATCAGTGCACGACTGGTTCGCGATGTGCCCGTACCGCTGGACGAGTGAACGGTCTTTAAGATCTGGCGCGACGTAGACCGCGTGCTCTGCACCGTTCGTTGTGTCCCACGAGATGCGCAGGTTGCACATCGACGGTTTTGCCTCGACCGCGGCTGGAGCGTGTTCCCCTGCGGTGAATTGGCCGAGGGTCGCACCGCCGGCAACGAGCACCCCAGCGACGACGATGACCAGTGCGGATCGTGCGATGTTCTTCATGACTCCTCCTTCGATTGAGCAGTGCTCCGCGTCCGACGTCGCGGACGGGCGGGCTCACGCGCATGTTGTGCCTCAGGTACGACCACCGGCTTGAAGCGCGGCGCTGTGAAAGCTCGTGCCGTGTTCGTGATCAGGGCATCGTCCGCGTATCCAGCACGCACCCGCTGCGGTGTCGCGAGCTCGTCCGACAGGACGTAGGCGGTGCCGGGCGCGCCGATCGGAATCTCGTGGCAGAGCGCACCGGCGGCGACAGAGCCGTCCCCGAGCACCATCGACGTTTCGGTCCGGTCACGGAGACGAAGCCCGATTGTCTGGGTGAAGAGCCCCCGCGCGGGCAGCGTCTCCTTGCGTGGATCCTGCAGGCACGCGATCACCACGAAGCCGACAGCGCGCCCTTGTGACGCCAGCGTTGCGATGCTCGCGTTCGCCCGGCGCTGCAGATCCCGGTCTGGTTCGTACGCCGTGAGAGCAGCGAGTTCGTCAATCAGGACGATCACGAGGGGAACCTCGGTAGACGCTTCGTGCTGCCGAGTCGTCCCGGCGAGGTCGCGAGCCCGTGCCTGCATCTGAGTGACGGCCTCCTCGAGCATGGTCACCGCATGCACCGAGTCGTTTGCGAAGCGAGTCAGGAGAGGCTTACCCATCCCGAGCTCCATGCCGCCCTTGAGGTCGACGCCCCACACTTCGACCATCCCGGATCGGACTGCGCCGGCGAGCCCCAAGAGGAGCGCCCAGACGATCGACGCTTTGCCGCTTCCCGAAGCGCCAGCAACCAGCGTGTGCGGGCCGAGACGGAGCCTCCAATCGTCGCCCTCTTCAGTCCGACCCATCGTGACCGCTCGCCCGTCCCACTCATCGCTTGGAGCAAGTACGAATGGTTCGGCAAGGGGGTCGGCGTAGTACAGGCGAAGTTCGAGCTGATCGATCCGCGTCCCGGACAAGGTGGCGCGACGCGCCCCGAATGCCGCCGCAATCCGGTCCAGGTGGGCTCCGACGTCTCCGGACGTGAGCCCGCTCGGGAGGTACAGCGGCACAAGACACGCGTCTGCGTCCCAGCTCGGTGAACCGATACCGGCTGCGATGTGCGATCCACTCGGACCATGCGCTTCAAGCCGGAGCGTCTGCGCAAGAGCTGGCCAGGCGGCCACGATGTGCCGGGAGATCGAGCGCTGCTGCGCTCGGTGGAGGGCTTCGTCGATGTTGCCCCACACCCGCAGACGGCGAAGCACGAAGATCAGTGCCACGAAGCCGTTGAACCACCACGCAAGGGGCAACCAGGTCGTCAGGAGATCCACGAGGGTGAGGATGATCAGCCCGATCAGCACCCACCGGAAGCGTCGGGCGAACCCCTCGAACTCGTCAGCCCAGTAGCGGACCTCCTTACGAACGGACCAACTCATCACTCACCACCCCGTGGCTTGGCGGCGGCTTTCATCTCGCGAGCCCGAAGCGAGTACGCGACGCGCGGTCGACCGCCGTTCTCCTTCACGTACGGCGTGACCGACAGACCATCGAAGACGACCGGACGGAACGGGAGGCCTTGGATCTCCGGCGGAGCCACCGGCTCGCTGATGCTGATGATCTTGACCGTGACTTCGTTCTGGCCCTTGCGTGCGTCAGGGTCGGCGTCGATGACGCGCACCTGCCACATCGGCTGACCGGAGTTCTTGTCAAGGTCCTGCCCCTGACGCTGGCCGTCATCAGACCACTTCACGACCGGTTCGACCTCCCCCACCATGAACGCGCCCTTCGGGAAGTACGCGTCGAAGCTCACCGGGATTGCTGACTGGATCGCCATCTCTGGCTCCTCTCGATCGTTGCTGTTGATCCCAGTCTGCACACGTTTGCTAAACCTGTCAACAAATGTTTGCTCCCAACGCAGATGTTGCCGGAGTCCGCTCAGCAGGAGACGCGCGCGCGAACGGTAGCCTGAGGGACGGAGGCAAACATGGAGTCAGCGATCGAGTGGGGCACCGTCCCGCCGACCCTTCTTGCTGCCCTGACCACGCTCGCCAAGAAGGCTAAGAAGGATGCGGAACACCTGAGCCGGATCCGTTGGCCTAAAGGCCCGGCAGACGTCCAGGACGAGCTCCGGGCAGCTATCTCCGACGCTCACAAGATCTCGAAGGCCGGAACTGAACTTCGGGCAGTGCTCTCTGCGTACGCGCACCGCGTACACGAACCACGGCCAGTGATCTCCGACCTGGCGCGCGCTCAGGACACGGGCTCGCAGGGCTTCATCCGCCGGTACTCCGACGCAACCCTGGCCGCAGTGCAGCAGCTCATGTCGGACTCTCCGGACATCGAGACGGTCAGGGCAGGCATCCCGTCACTGTCCCTCTACGACCTGCGTGACCTCGGTGGGCCGGTCGGTGACGCAGCACAGCGGCGCATTGCAGCGGACGAGGGCGCGCGGGGCGACCTGTGAGAACTTTCTCTACTCGTTCAAGGCCGGCCTAGCGGCCGGCTGCGCCGCCTGCGGTGCGTCCGGTCCTCGCTCCGCTGCGGTCCGGGCGCTCCTCGGTGGCGCACCAGCGGAATCGCCCAGCACCCACCCAACTGCGAAAATCGCAACTCTGGTAAGCTGCCGGCATGGAAGATCCCGTCGTAGGGCGTGTCCGCCAGATCATCGACGAAACGGGTCAGCAGCAGCGCACCATCGCGGAGCGCATCGGCATCGACCCGACCAAGCTCAGCAAGTCGCTCTCTGGCAACCGCCGTTTCACATCACTCGAGCTTGCGCTGCTGGCGCAGCTCGGAAACCGAACCGTTGACTGGCTGTTGACGGGCGCTTCGTCGCGCTCTTGGACCTTCGCTCATCGGCTAAACGCCTCCACGACGTCGGACGCAAACAAGGCAGGTGAGCGGGCGATCAGAGAGCTCGCTCAGCACCACGAGGGCCTGGAAGCGCTCGGGTTCCTCCCGCCAGCAAACTTTGTCGACGATGCTCCCGCGCTGCCTGGATCCTTCGTAGCAGCAGGAAACGCTCTCGCCGAATGGGCTCTTTCAAAGTTTCCTGTCAACCTACGAAACCTGAGCAATGCCGACTTGATTGCTCACGTTGAGGAGACATTCAATCTCGACATTGTTGTCGCAGATCTGCCCGATGGCTGTGACGGCATGTCGTACGAAGACGGATCCCTCCGTGTAATCCTCTTGGGGACCACCGACCGTGCCGCTCGACAGCGGTACACGCTAGCCCACGAGCTGGGTCACATTCTAGGACACGACGCCGATCAAGAAGTCATTCGGGAGAAGCTTGGGAAGCCTTCGAGCATTCGAGAGCGTCGCGCAAATGTTTTTGCAGCGTCATTCTTGGCTCCAGCCAAAGAAATTGCGGCCGCATACAGCGACTCCCAGGTAACACACCAGCAACTCGCGTGGGAATTTGCTCTTTCGCCGGAGTCCTTCTCGTGGCGCCTCTTTAACCTCAGGCGCCTCAACGAAAAATCAAGGCAGGAACTCGCTGGCAGAACCTCAGCGAACATTGCCTCGGAGCTCGGAAGAACGCCTGACCAATTCGAGCGTGATCAAGCCGCGCGCGCTCCCCGACCTCCATTGAGGATCGCGTCGAGCTATCTCAGGGCGTTCTACGCAGGACAAGCGACGCTCAACCCTCTGGCTTCGATTTTGGGTATTGATAGTGACGAAGCCTACAAGATATTCGCGTCTTCGCCCGATAGCGTAGTTGGCAATCCCGAGCAACTCGAAGTTGCGTAAACAACGTGCAGTCCTTCTTCTTCCCCGACAACACGGTATTCGTGAACTTTGCGTGGGTAAATAAGCTTGATCTACTCAGAGCATACCTGGGTGAGCGCGGGCACCTCGTCGAGGCAGTGGCGCACGAAATCGGACGATCCTCTAATCACGTGCCAAACCTTGCGTCATTGGATGTTCCCACTTGGTTCAATCAAGTGGTTGAGTTTGACGAAGATAATGCACTTAAGGCCATCGAGTCGATTCGGAAGCATCGCTTCGGCGGCAAAGAAGATGAGCCACTCAAGCACCTTGGTGAGAGCCAGACTATTTACGCAATCACGCAGATCCAGGAGTATAAGTCCTCCGTTTTCGTGACCGATGATCAAGCAGCCTACACACTTGCTAAAAACCTCGGATGCGTAGCTGAAGATACAGTCGGTGTGCTGCGCCGACTGTGCGCAAACCAGGAAATTACCGGACAGGACGCTTTTGAGATTGCTGTCGCGATTCAGAATGCAAGTCCTGACGGCCGCAAGTTGATCACTCCGTTCTCCTCGGCGCGCGACTTCAACTGAATCGACGGCGTGCCGGTTTGGTGCCGGTAGCTCAGCTGAAACCCTCTGGTCCGATCTGCGACTGACCACCGCCGGATCACAGACCTCAGGCGACAAACGGAGACCATTCGATGCCGTCTGCGCCGACGCCTTCAACTGAAAATCGAAAGGTCCACGGATCGATGCCGTGTCCAGCCACGGTGAAAGGCCCCCTACTCCGGTAGGGGGCCTTTTCGCGTTCCCGGTGGACCGTGTGCGGCACCAGGTGCGTGTGCGGCACCTGTTCGCGTCCGGCGCGGATCGAACCACGTTCCCGACATCGAACCGGGCAGCGGGCCTGGTTCGACGTCGGGAACGTGGTTCGACGCGCTACGCCTCGCGGGTCTTCGGGCTGCTGTCGTTCGTCTTGGCCGGGTCCCGCTCGACCACGCCACCGAGGGCATCGTCGATCCGCGACATCAGCTCGGACGGGATGCGGACGCCGGCCGCACCCGCGTTGTCGTGCACCTGCTCCGGTCGCGAGGCGCCGATGATCGCCGACGCCACGTTCTCGTTCTGCAGCACCCAGGCGACCGCGAGCTGCGCCATCGACAGGTCCAGCTCGTCGGCGATCGGCTTGAGCTCCTGCACGGCCGTGAGCACCTCGTCGTTCATGAAGCGCTCGATCATCTTCGCGCCGCCCTTGTCGTCCGTGGCACGCGAGCCCTCCGGCAGCGGCTGGCCGGGCTGGTACTTGCCGGTCAGCACGCCCTGCGCGATCGGCGACCAGACGATCTGGGAGATGCCGAGCTCCTGCGACGTGGGGACGACCTCACCCTCGATGACCCGCCAGAGCGCGGAGTACTGCGGCTGGTTCGAGATGAGCTGGAAGCCGAGCTCCTTCGCGAGCGCGGCACCGGCGCGGAGCTGGTCAGCCGTCCACTCGGAGACGCCGACGTAGAGCACCTTGCCCGCGCGCACGACGTCGGCGAACGCCTGCATCGTCTCCTCGAGCGGCGTCTCGTGGTCGAACCGGTGGGCCTGGTACAGATCGACGTAGTCCGTCTGCAGCCGCTCGAGCGACCCGTCGATCGACTCGAGGATGTGCTTCCGGCTCAGACCGGTGTCGTTGTGGCCCCTCGGTCCCGTCGGGCCGAACACCTTCGTCGCGATCTCGAGCGACTGGCGGCGCTCCCCCTTCAGCGCCTCGCCGAGGACGGTCTCGGCACCGGTGTTCGCGTAGACGTCGGCGGTGTCGAACGTCGAGATGCCGACGTCGAGCGCTGCCCGGACGCAGGCGATGGCCGCGTCGTTCTCGACCTGGGAGGCGTGGGTCAGCCAGTTGCCGTAAGTGATCTCGGAGACCTTGAGGCCCGAGTTCCCGAGGTAGCGGTACTCCATGTGCGTGTCACTCCTGTCGTGGACCGCGTCGGTGCGGTCCGAACCGTGACGGTAGTCCAACGGCCCCGCACGGCCACCAGCAACTGTAGGGTGATGTATCAGAGCCGTGCGCCCGGGCAAGACGAAACCCCGGCGATGTGGCCAGGGCCAGTGATCGTTCCGGGGTCTTCGAGGACAACGGTAGCAGAGGGGGAGTGATGCACGAAGCTGCGCTGGAACGGTTGATCACAGCCGATCGGTTCCGGTCCTACCATCTCGCCACGCGAACCCGAGCTGGTGCGCTGTCGCTCTACGAATGGAACATGCGGGCCTCCGCGTCGGTGATGGAGCTCACTGGTGTCGTCGAGGTCTTCGTCCGGAACGCACTCGACACCGAGTTGCACCAACTCGCGCGGCGACGGCAGTGGAGCTCCTGGCTCGACGGCCTCCCCCTGGACGGTCGCGGTCGCGCTGACCTGGCGAAAGCCAGGGTGCGCGCCAGCCGGAACGGCCGCCGCCCGGAGGTGCACGGACGCGTCGTCGCCGAACTGTTGTTCGGCTTCTGGAGGTACCTCGTCGAGTCGCGGTACCTCACGACACTGTGGACCCCTGCGCTGCACCGGGCGTTCCCACTCGGCGACGAGGACCTCCTCACACGCCAGCGCCGGGTTCGCGAGCGACTGCAGCAGCTGCACTTCGTCCGGAACCGGGCCGCACACCACGAACCGATCCATGCTCGCGACCTGCGGCGGGATCACGACTACGCGATCGAACTCCTCGGTTGGATCGACCCGATCGCCGCCGAGTGGGCAGCGGACGTCACGTCGCTGCGCGCAGTCCTCGGCACACGGTCCAGTCCCTGAGGTGCAGGATCGCAGGGGTGCGGCGCAACGCGGTGCCGCGGGGAGCGAAGGAGCATCCATGACCGGAGCGAGTGTCCTGTTCATCGGCGGGAGCGGCGTGATCAGCGCCGCGTGCGTCCGCGAAGCCGTCGAGCAGGGGTTCGACGTGACGGTGCTCAACCGGGGGACCACCGGGGGCAGGCCGATCCCGGATGGTGTGACGCGCCTCCAGGCCGACGTCTCGGACCGCGCAGCGCTGGCGGACGCACTCGGCGACCGCCGGTTCGACGTGGTGATCAACTGGATCGCCTTCACAGCGGACCAGGTGCAGGCAGACGTCGACTTCTTCGCCGGACGGACGCGCCAGTACGTCTTCATCAGCTCGGCGTCGGCGTACCAGACACCCGCGACGCACCTGCCGATCACGGAGTCGACGCCGTTGAAGAACCCCTACTGGCAGTACTCACGCGACAAGATCGCGTGCGAGGAGCTGCTCATGACGGCCTACCGGGAGCAGGACTTCCCGGTCACGATCATCCGGCCGTCGCACACGTACGACGAGACGAAGCTCCCGCTGACGGGCGGCTGGACCGCGGTCGCCCGCATGCGCGCGGGCAAGCCGGTGATCATCACCGGCGACGGCTCGTCGCTCTGGACGCTGACGAACAGCCGGGACTTCGCGGTCGGGTTCACGGGGCTGCTCGACCGTGCGGAGGCGATCGGCGAGGCCTTCACGATCACGAGCGACGAGGCGCCGACGTGGAACCAGATCGCGGAGGAGATCGCGGCCGCTGCCGGGGTGGACGACCTGCAGATCGTGCACGTGCCGGCGGACGCGATCAACGCGGTCGATCCGGAGTGGGGCGCGGCGCTCCTCGGCGACAAGGCGAACAGTTCGGTGTTCGACAACAGCAAGGTGCGCTCGCTCGTGCCGTGGTACCGGCCGCGGATCCCCTACCGGCAGGGTGTGCGCGAGGTGATCGCCTGGTACGAGGCGCACCCGGAGGAGCAGGTCGTCGACGAGCGGCTCGACGGGCTGATGGACGAGCTCGCGGAGCGCTGGGCGGTCTGACGGCGCACTGAACCACGAAAGCGACATCGAACCGGGTTGCGGACCTGGTTCGATGTCGCTTTCGCGGTGCGACGTGCGGAGGGCGCGCACCCGCCCACCGACCGGGAGGCACGGCGCGCGCCCGCCCCGTCAGCTGCGGACGCGCAGGATCTCGCCGAGCACGTCGATCGCGTGGCGCACCTCGTCATCGGTGACGACGAGCGGTGGCGCGAAGCGGATCGTCGACCCGTGGGTGTCCTTCACGAGGACACCGCGGTCGGCCATGTCGTGCGCGATCTCCTTGCCGGTACCGAGCGCGGGGTCGATGTCGATCCCCGCCCAGAGTCCGGCCACGCGGTGTGTCACGACGCCCTGACCGACGAGGTCGTCGAGCAGGCCCCGCAGCACCGGTTCGCCGTCGAGCGCCCGCTGCTGGAACGTGCCCTCGCCGAGCATCGCCACGACCTCGGAGCCGACGGCGGCCGCGAGCGGGTTCCCGCCGAAGGTCGAACCGTGTTCGCCCGGACGCAGGACGCCCAGGACCTCGCGGCGACCGACCACGGCGGACACGGGGACGATCCCGCCGCCGAGTGCCTTGCCGAGCGTGATGAGGTCCGGCGTGACACCGACCCGCTGCACCGCGAGGGTGTGGCCCGTGCGCCCGAGCCCGGACTGGATCTCGTCGGCGACGAGCAGCGCGCCGAACTCGTCGCAGACCTCGCGGACCGCCGGGAGGTACGACTCCGGCGGGATGACCACGCCGCCCTCGCCCTGGATCGGCTCGAGCAGGACGGCGACGACGGTCTCGTCCATCGCCTCGCGCAGGGCAGCCGCGTCGCCGTAGGGCACGGTGCGGAACCCGGGCGTGAACGGCCCGAAGTCGTCGCGCGCGGTCGGGTCGTCCGAGAACGACACGATCGTGGTCGTGCGGCCGTGGAAGTTCCCGGACGCGACGATGATCGTGGCGCGGTCGGCCGGGACGCCCTTCACCCGGTACCCCCAGGCGCGGGAGACCTTGATCGCGGACTCCACGGCCTCGGCACCGGTGTTCATCGGGAGGACCATGTCGGTGCCGGTCAGGTCGGCGAGGGCAGCGGCGAACGGTCCGAGCCGGTCGTTCACGAACGCGCGGGAGGTCAGCGTCACGCGGTCGAGCTGCGCCCGGGCGGCGTCGAGCAGCCGAGCGTTGCCGTGGCCGAAGTTCACCGCGGAGTACGCGGCGAGCCCGTCGAGGTAGCGCTTGCCGTCGACGTCCGTCACCCACGCACCGTCGCCCGACGCGATGACGACGGGCAACGGGCTGTAGTTGTGGGCGAGCGAGCGTTCCTCGACGGCGAGCGCAGCAGCGGTGGCGGTGCCGGTGCCGGTCGCGGTCGTCATCGCGCGACCGAGTTGCCGGTGCCGACCGGGTGCAGGTCGAGGGTGCAGCACTTCACGCCGCCGCCACCGAGCAGCAGTTCGGACAGGTCGACGCCGATCGGGTTGTAGCCCTTCTCGCGCAGCTGCGACGCGAACGTGGTCGCGCGGGACGCGATCACGACGTTGTAGCCGTCCGAGTACGAGTTCAGACCGAGGATCGCGGCGTCCTCCTCGGTGGCGATGATCGCGTCCGGGAACCGCTCGCGCAGGATCGCGAGCGAGGGCTCGTCGAACGCGCTCTCGAGGTAGGCGATGTTCGAGCGACCGGAGGCGTCGGGCTCCGGGTCGAGCACGGCGATCGCGGTGTCGAGGTGGTAGAAGCTCGGGTTGATCAGCTTGAGCGTGACGACCTCGCGGCCGTAGATCTTCGCGAGTTCTTCGTGCGAGGTGCTGTCGGAGCGGAAGCCGGTGCCGGCGAAGATGGTGTCGCCGATGAGGAGGAAGTCACCCTCGCCCTCGTTCGTCTCCTCCGGCTCGGCCACGGTCAGGCCGGCGCTCCGGAACCAGTCCATGTAGGCGGGGCCCTCGGGCTGGCGCTCCGGGTACTGGAACTTCGCGCCGTACGCGACACCGTCGAGCACGAAGCCGCCGTTGGCCGCGTAGACCATGTCCGGCAGCCCCTCGATCGGCTCGATGTAGGAGATGTCGAACCCGAGCTGCTCGTAGACGTCGACGAGGGACTGCCACTGCTCGACGGCCTTCGACGTGTCGGTCGGCTCCTCGGGGTGCATCCACGGGTTGATCCGGTAGCTGACCGTGTAGTGGGTCGGCTTGCACATGAGGATCGTGCGCTTCGTGGCGACGCGTGCCGGTGCGGCGAGGGATTCGGGAGCGGTGTTCGACATCAGTCCTCCTGGGGGACCGGGGCCCGAGCCTGCCAGGAACCACCACTGGACGAGTTGCAGAGCTCCGGCGAGATGCAGGCTCACTCGCCGTAGCGGACCAGGTCGACGCCACGACGAGTCTTGCACAGACTCGCCGTAGCGGAACAGTGACACCCGAGCAACGACGCACCACCCCTGGCACACACATTCCACCCGGTGCAGTCCCCCACACTGCGGGCCACTGGCACCCGTTCGGGTGACGCACGTTTCGTGCGCGGGACCCACCTGGCGTGCAAGAAGCACGCGTAGCATCGGTGGAATGGATTCGCTCGACCACCGCATCCTGGACCAGCTCCGGGAGAACGCCCGCGCCGGCTACGGCGACATCGGGTCGGTCGTCGGACTCTCGGCCTCGGCGGTGAAGCGTCGCGTCGACCGGCTCGTCGCCGACCGGGTCATCCAGGGGTTCACGATCAAGGTCGACCCCGCCGTCGAGGACCGCGGCACCGAGGCCTGGGTCGAGCTCTACTGCCGCGGCACCGTCTCCCCCGACGAGCTGCGCTCCCTGCTCGACAGCGTGCCCGAGGTGATCGACGCCGGGACGGTGACCGGCAGCGCCGACGCCGTGGTGCACATGCGGTCGAGGGACCTCCCCGCGCTCGAGGAGGCCCTCGACAGGGTGCGGCTCGCGCCGCAGGTCGACCACACGAGGAGCGCCATCGTGCTCTCGAAGCTGGTCACCCGCGAATCCGCCTGAAGCGGGTCGCCCCCGGCGCGTAGGTTCGCCCCTGTGGGACGGAAGACGACAGCCTGGAGGCGCGGCGTGCCTCCAGGACGGTCCGTGGCGGCCCGGCGGATGGTCACCGCCGCCAGCGCCGCGTACGCGGCCAACTGCCTCTGGGGCACGGCCGTGGCGGTGCGTCTCGTGCGGACGAAGAAGCTCCGGGTCGTGCACCACGGCCTGTTCGTCGTGACCGCGACGCTGACCGGGATGGCCGCGACCACGCCGGTCTGGACCCGTGACCGGAGTGCGCTGTTCCTGCTGCCCGCGCTCGTGCCGCTGGCCGTCGCTCCGAGGACGAACTCCCGCACTGGAGCACACTGGAGGGTCGCGGTCGCCGCCGCACCGTCCTACCTGGGGGCGCTGCTCGCGGGCGGACGACGAGAGAGGTGAGCATGGAGCTCTTCGAGGCCATCCGACGCCGACGCACGACCAACGGGCACTTCCTGCCCGACCCCGTGTCCGAGGAGCACCAGCGGCTGCTGATGGAGCTCGCGGGGCGGGCGCCGTCGCAGCTCAACAGCCAGCCGTGGCGGTTCGTGCTCGTCGAGGAGCGGGCAACGATCGACCGGATCGCTCAGATCAGCGGGTCCTCGATGACGCGGACGATGGCCGAGGGGACGTTCTTCGAGCGGTACAGGCCGTACTTCCGGTTCTCACAGGCCGAGATGGACGAGCGGCGTGACGGGATGCTCTTCGACAAGCTCCCCGGGCCGCTCAAGCCGTTCACGAAGCAGGTGTTCACGAAGCGCGGACAGCTGCTCATGAACACCCTCCGCGTGCCGCAGACCCTCGGCGAGGAGAACCGGAAGCTCGTCGCCGGCTCGCCGCTGCTCCTCGGCGTGATGCTCGACCGGCACGAGTACCGGAAGGAGGAGCTGTCGGGCTTCTACTCGGTGTTCAGCATGGGTGCGGCGATGGAGAACGTCTGGCTCGCCACCACCGAGCTCGGCCTCGGCATCCAGTTCGTGTCCTTCCCGATGGAGACCCCGGGAGCATGGGAGGAGATCGAAGGGCTGCTCCGGGTCCCGTCGTCGCTGGAGCTCATGGCCGTGTACCGGATCGGGTACCTGCCGCCCGAGCGCCGGCGCCCCGCGATCGACTGGACGTCGAGCGAGCGGAAGCGGCCGTCGCAGTACGTGTTCCGGGGCACGTGCGACACCCCGCAGCAGGGCTGGGACGACGCTGCACCGGCGGGCGGGGCGGACCTCCGGTGACGGCGATCACGGCGGTTGCCCCGCGCCTGCCGGGTCGGCCGTGGATCCAGCAGGACTGGCTCGACGTCGTCTTCGTGCACTGGCGGGTCGACGTGTCGGCGGTCGCACCGCACCTGCCGTCCGGGGTCCGGCCGGACACCCTCGGCGCCGACGGTGTCGACGACGGCACGACCACGTGGGTGGGGCTCATCGCGTTCCGGTTCACCGACACCGCGTTCCCGCCCGTCCGGGTCGGACGTGTCGGCGACTTCGTCGAGGTGAACGTCCGCGTCTACACCGTCGACGAGCAGGGTCGGCACGGGGTCGTGTTCCTGTCGCTCGACGCCGGGAAGCTCCTGCCGACGCTCGGAGCACGGGTCGCCACGGCGCTCCCGTACTGGTGGGCCCACGCCGAGTTCCGCCGACCGGAGCCGGACCGTGCCGCCTACGCGATGCGTCGGCACGGCACCCGCACGCGCTCGCTGGTGGACGTGGAGATCGGTGCCCCGATCGAGGAGCCGACCGCGCTCGAGACGTTCCTCACCGCGCGGTGGGGCATGCACGTGCACCGGGCCGGTCGGACGCGGTTCTGGCCGAACGAGCACGAGACGTGGCCGCTGCACCGGGCGTCGATCGTGCGCCTGCGGGACGACCTCGTCGCGGCGGCCGGGCTGCCGTTCGCGCTGACCGGGCTCGAGCCGGACTCGGTGCTCTACGCACCGGGGGTCACGACGCGGTTCGGCCTGGGGCGCTGAGCGTCGCGTCGGCGACTCCGGGGTCGGTCGTCCTCGACGCACCCGTCGGGGGACGGCGGGCTGGGTGGGGCACGACACGTGCGGCGGTACAACGGGACCATGACACGTGTGGCTGTGGTGACCGGTGGTTCGGCGGGACTCGGACGGGCGACGGTGCGCGAACTCGCCGCCCGGGGCTGGGACGTCGCGGTCCTCGCCCGCGGGAAGGACGGTGTCGACGCTGCGGTCGCCGAGGTCGAGGCAGCGGGACGCCGCGGACTCGCCGTGCTCGTGGACGTCTCCGAACGCGAGGCCGTCGAGGCCGCGGCCGACCGGGTCGAGGCCGAGCTCGGGCCGATCGACCTCTGGGTGAACGACGTCATGGTCGGCGTCTTCGGTCGCTTCCTCGACACGGATCCTGATGACTTCGAGCGGGCGCTCCACGTCACCTACCTCGGCTGCGTGAACGGGACCCGGGCTGCACTGTCCCGCATGGTCCCCCGCGATCGCGGACAGGTGATCCAGGTCGGATCGGCACTGGGCTTCCGCGGGATCCCCCTGCAGGCCGCGTACTGCGGTGCGAAGCACGCGATCGTCGGCTTCACCGAGTCCGTCGTCTCGGAGCTCGAGCAACAGGGCAGCAAGGTGGCGATCTCGCGGGTCGACATGCCGGCGCTCAACACCATCCAGTTCCAGTGGGTGAAGTCGAAGCTGCCGCACCAGGCGCAACCGGTCGCCCCGATCTACCAGCCGGAGGTCGGCGCACGGGCGATCGCAGCCACCGCAGAACGGCCACGCCGCCGCACCTGGGTCGGCGAGTCGACCGTGTACACGATCCTCGGCAACCGCATCAGTGCGCGGTTCGCCGACTGGTACGCCGCGAAGACGCTGGTGTCCGGCCAGCAGGCACCGCAGAAGGACGGCGCCGCGCTCGGGGTCAACCTGTACGAGCCGATCCCGGGTGACCACGGGGCACACGGGGTGTTCGACGACTCGGCGCACGCGTGGTCGCCGCAGACCTGGTGGGTCGAGCACCGCCGGCTGGGCAACGGCATCATCGGTGCCGTGCTCGGTGCCGCCGGAGCGATCGCCCTCGCCGCGGGTCGTCGGCGGTGACCGGGACCGGCCGGACCCGCACGGCGGTGGAGTCCGCACGCTCGGCACTCGGCGCCGTCCACGCGGCCCGCGCACTCCGCGGTCGACCGACGCCGGTGCTCGATGCGGTGCTGGCGGTCCGGCAGCTCGGTCAGGCCGTGCTCGTCCGGCGTGCCGGGACCGTCGACGCGCACACGGCGAGCGCCCTGGTCGACGCGCTGCACGGAGCCTCGATGGTGCCGGTCGCGCTGTTCGGCGGACGGCTCCGGCGGTTCGCGGCCGTCCAGGTGTTGCTCGCCGTGGCGCTGGCCGTGGCGGAGGTCGCCGCGGTCGGTCGCGCCGGCGGACACGGGTCGCTCCGCCGCTGAGGTCACGGCGCCCGCGACCGGTGCCGTCACCGAGGTGCGTGGTGCGGACCGCTGCCGCGACACGGGTGGGGTGCGCCGACACGACGCACCCCACTCGCTGGTCCTCGGCGAGGTCGCGGTCCGGTCAGTTCCCGGCGAGGCTGAGGAACGAGATCGGTGCGGTCTGACGCTGGTCCGTGGACAGCACGATCCGGCCGGCGCTGTCGCCCGTCGGAGCACCGACGAGCTGGTCGCCGCCGATGCCCTCGACGGCGAGCTTGCCGCCGGCCTCGAGCGAGAAGGTGTTCAGGGCGAGGTCCGACCCGCAGAACGTCGCGTCCCGACCGGTCAGGTAGCCGCTGTTGCTCCAGCCCTTCGACCCCCAGGCCAGGCAGCCAGTGCCGTCCTGCGACCACAGCTCGACACCGCCGCGGACCGTCCGGGCGTCGAACGTCGCGGCGGCTGCTCGCGCCCGGGCAGCGGTCGTGAAGTAGTCGACGGTGCCGGCCTTGTCGGTCACGGCGATGTACGGCAGGCCGTGGAGGGCGCCGACGCGGTCCTGGGCGACGAGCTGGACGTGCGCGGGCTCGGCGGCCTGGGCGGCGTCCGAGAGCGCGAGGCTGCCGGTCAGGGCGGAGAGCGCCGTGAGGGCGAGGGCGCCGATCTTCATGGAGGTCTTCATCGGATGGTTCTTTCTGTGCTGGGGAGAGGAAGGGTCGTTCGACCGGGGATCAGAACCGGGGGAGGAACCGGTCGTCGATCGTGTAGGTACCGGTCGCGGAACGCTGGCCGTCGTGCAGCTGGACGGCGGTCACACGGTCCTGGCCGGCGACGAATCGACCGCCCGGCACGGCAGCGGCGAAGAAGCCGGCCTCCGTCGCGGTCACGACGGACGTGTGACCGGCGTAGGTGACCTCGACCCGGGCCCCCGCGGCGACGTTCTCGCCGAGGAACTCGGGGGTGCCGGATCCGTTCAACGGGGTGAGGATGGTGTCGATCTGCGGGGCTGCCGACGGGTCGACGGTGGAAGCGGGGGTCTCCCACGGCAGGCTGCTGGTTTCCGCCGCCTGAGCAGGCGCGGTTCCGATGGCGATGGTGCCGAGCGCGACTGCTCCGAGGACGGCTGAGGCGAGGGTACGACGCATGCGTGTGACCTTTATGTGTCATATGTTGCATGTGGACGTACCGATGGTACCGGCGCCCTTCGGCTCGACTCCGGCTCTGGCTGGGAACGCGAGATACCGCCGGTCCGACGGTGGGGGATCGGCGGACCGGCGTCGGCGCGGAGGCGCAGCGCGATCGACGTGCGCGCGGAACGTGGGCGGGGCCGAGCGCCAAGCGGCGCCGACGGGGGCGTCGTCCAGGGCCTCGGCGTGCGGCGTGCGGTCGGACGCGGCCTCGTCAGACCCGGAGCTCCTGGAAGTCCGGGTCGAGGTCGCCGAAGCGGTGCGCTGTGATGGACACGGACTGCTCGCGGAGGAACGGGAGCATCTCGATGACGCCGGACTCGACCACGGGAGCGTCGTGGATCGCCGTGTCCACGCTGACGCCGAGCGCCTCCTCGAGGGCGAGCGGGTCCCCGCCGAGCAGACGGATGCGGCTCCCGGGGCCGCCGAAGGCCGTGTGGCGCGGCCGGTCGTCCTGCTGGGACAGCACCTGGTCGAGGGCGTCCTGCTGCTCGTCGTCGGGGTCGCTCCACCGCTGGTCGAAGACCGCGCCCGAGGCAGCACGCGCGAGGAACTCCTCGTCGCTCTCGACCACGTGGTCGACCACGTCGAGCGGTGAGCGGGACGACGCGAGCAGCTGCGTGAGCGGTCCGGGCAGCGGCCGGGACGTGCTCAGCATGAGGTGGGCACGGGCTGCGGTGGCGGCGGCGAGCACGCGGACGAGGTCGCCCGTCGCCGAGTCCTCCGCGTGCCGGACGATCACCGACTGCGGGCGGTAGCGGAGCACGTTGCGCTGCACCACGAGCGCGGAGTCGTCGTGCGACCGGCCGTACCGTGACTCGCGGGCGCGGACGTCGCTCAGGGCCCCGGCACGCACCTGGTCGAACTCCTCGAAGGAGAGTCCGCTGCGCGCTGCCTCGACGAGCGCCGTCACCCGCGGCGGGAGCCCGTGCAGGTGGATGCTCTTGTGGACGGTCCGCTCGGTGCGCTCCCACCGTCCGAGCGTCGCGACGTAGAGCGGACCGCCGGCCTTGGTGCCGGTGCCGACGGACGACCGCTTCCAGCCGCCGAACGGCTGCCGACCGATGACCGCGCCGGTGATGCCCCGGTTGACGTACAGATTGCCGGCCTGCACGGTGGCGAGCCAGTCCGCGACCTCGTCGACGTCGAGCGAGTGGATGCCGGCGGTGAGGCCGTAGTCGGTGCCGTTCTGGATCGCGATCGCCTGCTCGAGGGTCTCCGCCCGCATGATGCCGAGCACCGGGCCGAAGTACTCCGTCTGGTGGAAGTCGCTGCCCGGTCGGACGCCGTCGCGGATCCCGGGGGACCACAGCCGACCCGAGTCGTCGAGGGGCACCGGCTGCACGAGCCAGGACTCCCCCGGGCCGAGCTCGGTCAGCCCGGCGCGCAACGTGCCCGTCGGCTCGGCGATCACCGGCCCGACCTGCGCACCAGGGTCGTCGGGCCACGCGACCCGGAGCGTCCGGGTGGCGTCCACGAGCTGTCGGCGGAAGCGCTCGCTCTCGCCGACGGAACCGACCAGCACGACGAGCGACGCGGCGGAGCACTTCTGACCGGCGTGTCCGAACGCCGACCGAACGATGTCCTGCACGGCGAGGTCGAGGTCGGCGCTCGGCGTGACGACGATCGCGTTCTTGCCGCTGGTCTCAGCCGTCAGCGGGAGGCCGGCTCGCCACCACCGGAAGGAGCGGGCGGTGTCGGCGCTGCCCGTCAGCAGGACGCGGTCGACGGCGGGGTGGGCGACGAGCTCACGGCCGAGGGCGTCCTCGTCGAGGTCGACGAGTTGCAGCAGGGAGTGCGGCACCCCGGCGTCCCAGAGCACGTCGGCGAGGAGCGCACCGCACCGCTTGGCCTCGGGCGCCGGTTTGAGCACGACCCCGCTGCCCGCGGCGAGCGCGGCGAGGACCCCACCCGCGGGGATCGCGACGGGGAAGCTCCACGGCGGGACCACGACGGTCAGCCGGGGCGGGACGAACCGGGCGCCGTCCCCGTCGAGCGCGGCCAGCTGTCGGGCGCTCTCGGCGTAGTAGTGCGCGGCGTCGATGGCCTCGGTGACCTCGACGTCGGCCTCGCCCAGCGTCTTGCCGGTCTCGGCGGCCATCACCTCGACGAGGTCGGCGCGGCGGGTCTCGAGCTCGTGCCCGATGAGGTCGAGCAGCTCGGCACGGTCGGTCGGGTCCTGGCGGCCCCAGTTGACGCCGGCCTGCGCGGTCCGGGCGACGATGCGTTCGAGCGTCGAGCGGTCGACGACCTTCGCACCGCGGATCGTCTGTGCCCCGAGCTGGGACCGCGGGACGCGACGGAGGACGTCGAGCGCCCAGCTGCGGTTCGCGGCGATCGAGGGGTCGGTGTCGGGGGCGTTCCGGAAGCCGTCGCGGTGCTCGGGCTCGCCGAGTGGACGTCGACGGTCCTGCGTACGGTTCGTGGTGGGGACCGGCTCGTCGAGGGCGGCGACGGAGGCGAGGTACCGGCCGTGTTCGCGGTCGAAGACGCTGACGTCACGGTCGATGTCGAAAGCTCCGGAGATGAAGTTCTCGGGGCTCGCGCTCTCCTGCAGGCGTCGGGCGAGGTAGGCGATGGCGGAGTCGAACTCCTCCGGCTGCACGACCGGGGTGTACAGCAGGATCTGACCGACGTCGGCCCGGACCGCGTCGGCGTGGGTGGACGCCATGCCGAGCAGCATCTCGACGTCGACCGCGTCGGTGACCCCCCGGCGTCGGGCGAGCACCCACGCGGTGGCGAGGTCGAAGAGGTTGTGGCCGGCGACGCCGATCCGGACGGCGTCGGTGCGCTCCGGTGTGAGGGCGGTGTCGAGCATCCGGAGGTAGGCGGTGTCGGTCTCGCGCTTGCTGCCCCACGTGGCGAGCGGCCACTCGTGCAGGATCGCGTCGACGTGCTCCATCGCGAGGTTCGCACCCTTGACGAGTCGCACCTTCACCGGTGCGCCGCCACGAGTCCGGCGCGCCTGGGCCCACGTGGTCAGCCGGTCGAGGGCGCCGGCGGCGTCGGGCAGGTACGCCTGCAGCACGATGCCGGCCTCGAGCCCCGCGAACTCGTCACGGTCGAGCAGCGTCGTGAACACCGCGAGGGTGACGTCGAGGTCGCGGTACTCCTCCATGTCGAGGTCGATGAACTTCGCCGGGTGGCCCTCGGCGAGCGGAGCAGCGGCGAGCCGGTAGAGCGGGACGAGCCGGTCGACCACCCGATCGACGGTCTGGTCGAACGCCCACGCCGACGTCTGCGGCACGACCGAGCTCACCTTGATCGAGACGTGGTCGACGTCGTCGCGGGCGAGGAGGTCCGTCGTGCCCTGCAGCCGTCGGTCGCTCTCGGCGGTACCGAGCACGGCCTCGCCGAGCAGGTTGACGTTGAGCCGCGTACCCGGGCCGCCGACCTTCGCGAGTGCCGGACCGAGCTTCGCCGGGGTCGCGTCGATCACGAGGTGTCCGGTCATCCGGCGGAGGATCCGCCGTGCCGTGGGGATCACCGCCCACGGCGCCATCGTCGCGAACCCGCCGCCGAGCGTGACCGCGCCGCGGAGGTACCACGCGAGGAACTCAGGGACGTCCTGGCTGAGCTTCTCGAGGTTGCGGGCGGCGACACGCGGGTCCTCCGGCCGGACCACCCGGTCGACGAAGCCGCGGGTGAAGTCGAGCCCCTGCTCGTCGCGGAGCACACCGGCCAACCGTGCCGCACCCGGGTCCGGCTTGGTGCCCGCCGACGCTGCCAGCCAGCGTCGCACGAGGGCCACGGCGTCGTCGGTGCAGGCGGCGATGCTGGGGGTCGGCATGCCCCGATCGTATGCCGCGGCACCGACGGTCCCTCGGAGCGCGCCGTGCGTCGCCGGAGGGTCATCCGGACGGATGAAACCGGCGTCGCTCCGGGCATCCGTCGATACGCTGTCGAGCATGGTGACGCAGGACGACGAGGGGCACGACTGGGTCACGTGGGACACCTACCACGACGCCTGGCGACGGCTCGACCGTGCGCTCGACCACGCCGTGCAGGAGGGGGCGGGCATCTCGATCCCGGAGTTCGAGATCCTCATCGGCCTGCACCGCGACCCCGACCACCGGCTCCGCGTGCGGGACATCGCCGCGGGCATCGGGTGGGAGAAGTCCCGCGTCAGCCACCAGGTCACACGCATGGTCGCCCGAGGGCTGGTGGAGCGGGCCGACTGCCCCACCGACGGCCGCGGCAGCTGGGTGTCGATGACCCCGGACGGCCGTCGCGCGGTGCTGTCCGGCATCCGTGCGCACACGGCTGCGTTGGAGGACCTGTTCTGGAGGCCCGTGGGGGCCGACGCGGGCACGCTGCGGACCGTCAGCGAGCGCGTGCACACCGCGATCGGTCCGGTCGTCCTGGACGCCGCCGACCGTTAGAGGTCGACGTCCGCGAGGACACGGTCGTCGCCGCGGAGCCGGACCTGCACGCTCGCGATGTCGCCGCGCGGGACGGTCGTCGAGGCGGACAGCCCGCGGGCGTCCTCCCCCGCCGCGGACCACGAGGCGACCGTCTCCGCCGTGCCGTCGTCGCGCACGACGACGAGGTCGTACTGGACGGAGCCGTCGGCCGCCCAGGACTTCCCGCCGTACGAGCAGCCCCAGTCGAACCGGGTCCCCCACGGTTCGCCGCTCACGGCCAGGTCGACGTCGAGACCGCGGTCGCCGATGAGCGAGTACCGGTCGGCAGGACCCTGGGAGGCCGCCCGCACGGTGCCGGGGTCGACGCGAGCGGTCCCCACGGCGAGCCCGCCGAGCACAGCCGCGAGCACGGCGGCGGCCACGGTCGCGGCGACCCAGACGCGACGGCGGCGACGACGGTGCCGGACGCGGTGCGCAACCGAGGCGAGGGTGCCCTCGGAACCGGTGACGGGCCTCCCGTCCGGCTCCGCGATCTCGACCGCCTGGTCGGCCGGGAGCTTCCCGAGCAGGCCGGGCAGCCCGACCAGCTCGGCGACGGCGGCCGCACAGCGGTCGCACGTCTCGAGGTGCCGCTCGTACTCGAGCCGTTCGTCCGTCGGCAGCGAGCCGAGCATGTAGGCGGCGTCCCACTCGGCGTAGCGGTCGTCGCTCATCGGGTCACTCCTCGTTCCTGCAGTGCGAGCCGGAGCGCCCGCAGACCGTAGTGCAGCCGCGACTTCGCCGTGCCCTCCGGGATGTCGTGCCGCCGTGCGATCTCCGGCACGGTGTGGCCGAGCCAGTAGGCGTCCACCACCACCCGACGGTGCTCCGGGCTGAGCGACGCGAGCGCGTCCGCCACGACGATGCGGTCGAGGACGGCGTCGGTCCGGTCGGCCTCGGCGCGGTCGACCGGCTGCTCCGTGCCGTGCTCGTGTCGGTTGCGTGCGGACCGGGCGTCGTCCACGACGAGGTTCCGGGCGACCGTGAAGAGCCACGCCCGGACGCTGTCGGGCGTCCGCTCGAGGACGGCCGGTCGCTGCCAGGCGCGCACCATCGTCTCCTGCACGACGTCCTCGACGGTGTGGCCGTCCCGGGTCAGGTGCCGGACGTACCGCGTGAGCGCGTCGCCGTGCTCGTGGTGGAGCGTGGCGAGCAGCTCGTCGGCGGACCGTCCGGTGACCATCACTTCTCCAGGTCGAGGGAGAACTCGACGGAGCCCTTCGGGTCCACCGTGACGAAGCCGAGCGACGGCGCCTGGACGCCGTAGTCCTCGAACGTGATCGGGATGCTCCCCGCGACCTGCACCGAGCCGTCCGCCGCCACGGCGACCTGGGCGTCGGCGGAGACGGGCTGCTCGACGCCGTGCAGGTCCATGGTGCCGGTGAGGGTGACGTCCTGGGTGGAGCCGTCGAGTGCGCCGGAGACATCGACGGGCTTCGTCAGCGTGAAGGTCGCCGTGGGGTGCTGGTCGGTCTGCAGGGCGGTGGTCCGGAAGTACTCGTCACGCCGGGCTTCGGGCGTGCTGATCGTCGCGACCTGGACCGTGACGGTCGCCTCCGTGAGGGAGCCGCCGCTGACCTCGGCGGTGCCCTCGACGTCCTTCGTGCGTCCGACCACGTCCACATCCTGGCCCTGCAGCGTCTCGTGCACCCGGTAGCCCGCGAACGAGTCGCCCGTGGACTTCCAGTCGCCGTCGGCCTCGGCCGCGGAGAGCTGCCCGCCGCCGGACGGTGCAGCACTCAGCGACGGGGCGGCCTCGGCCTGCGCATTGACGGTGTTCGCGTAGATGACCGGGCCGGCGATCGCTGCTGCGGCGCCGACGACCACGACGCCGGAGGCGATGCCGATGATGACCTTGGTGCGTGTGCGGAGTCCCATACCCTTCACGACGAGACAGCGGTCCGGATCGTTCACCGGCTCTCGATCGGCGTGTCGATCCGTGCCAGGCTGAGGGCGTGGGAACGCAAGCACCGGTCGTCGTCGCCGTGGCCCGTGACGGGGGTCACCACTTCAGCAAGCCGCTCGTGGACGAGGTCGTGCTCGTCGCCGGGTGGGGCATCGAGGGGGACGCCCACGCGGGCACGACCGTGCAGCACCGGTCCCGGGTGGCACGAGACCCCTCGCAGCCGAACCTGCGCCAGGTGCACCTGCTGCACGCCGAGCTCTTCGACGAGGTCGCGGACGCCGGGTTCGAGGTCGCTGCCGGCGACATGGGCGAGAACGTGACGACGCGCGGCATTGACCTGCTCGGGCTGCCCGCGGGCACGGTCCTGCACCTCGGCGAGTCGGCGAGCGTCCGGGTGACCGGCCTGCGGAACCCGTGCCAGCAGATCAACGGGTTCGAGCCGGGACTGCTCAAGGCGGTCCTCGGCCGCGCGGAGGACGGGTCCGTCGAGCGGAAGGGCGGCGTGATGTCGGTCGTGTTGACGGGCGGGTCCGTCCGGCCGGGCGATGCCGTGCGGGTCGAGCTGCCCGAGGGCGAGCCGGAGCCGCTGCAGCCCGTCTGAGCCCGGGGCACGGCGGAGGCGGGGGCACGGCGGGGGCGGCGGCGTCCGTGCGCGTCTGGTCGCGCTCCGAGACTCGGCCCGCCGGACAGTTTCGCGGGTGCCGGACCGCGAACGTGTCCGCCGACGCGAGACTCGGCGCGCGCCTCCCGCGCCTCCCG
>NZ_LDQC01000065.1 GCF_001475545.1 Curtobacterium luteum
CGCACCTTCTTCAACTACTTCACGTCGAAGGCGCACGCCGCACTCGGGCTCGACACCGTCGTCACGCCCGACCGCGTCGCCGAGGCGTTCCGCGACGGCAGCGGCCGGCTCGTCGACGACGTCTGCACACTCGTCGCGCGGAGCGTCCCGCTGCCCTCCGACCGGAGCCGCACCAAGGAACTGCTCGTCCACCGGCCGGAGATGACCCCGATGGTGATGCGCTGGATGGCCGAGTCCCGGCAGGCGATGCTCGCGGTCGTGACCACCCGGACGGACGAGCAGACGGCCCGGACGGTCGTCACCCTGGTGATGTCGGCGCTCTCCGAGGTCGCGCACCGTGACACGGTGTCGAGCACCGTCGAGCTCGGCGACCGGTTGCGCGCGGTGGTGGCCGAGATGGCCGCGCTCGCGACCGCCTGAACGCACACCGCGACGGCCTGGAGGCGCGTGGCGGCGCCGCCTCGCGAGAGCCGCCATCGGATCCCCGCACGGTCCTCGGCTGATCCGGTGCTCGAACCCCGGGGACGGCGCACCAGATCGGCCACCATGGACGCGGGACGCCGCCCCCAGTACCCTCCCCGCATGCGAGTCAAGGGACCGTCGCCGTACTTCCAGCTCCCCGGCACCGCCCGGGCGGCCCTGCAGCGGTGGTCGGAGGTGTTCGGCGGCGAGGTCCGGATCGCGACCTACGCCGACTTCAGCCGCACCGACGGTCCGACGGACGCAGTCGCGCACGGACAGCTCGCGGGCGACCTCGAGCTGTTCGCGGCCGACGCTGCCGAGGGTGAGACGACGTTCACGGCGACCGGGCTGCTGTTCTCGCTGCTCGGCGCCGCCGACCCCGCGACACTGACCCGCTGGTTCGAGGCGCTCTCGGTCGACGGCACCGTCCTCGATCCCCTGCAGCAGCGACCGTGGGGCGACTGGGACGGCCAGGTACGCGATGCCTTCGGCGTGACGTGGCTCGTCGGGTACGAGGCGTCAGCCCTGCGGGAGCACGCGCAGGAGCAGTGAGCGACGTCAGCCGTGGTTCCCGCCTCGTCGGACGCTGAGGCTCACCCCGCAGCGACGAGCGGCGCCCAGAACGTGTCCGGTGCCTCCTCCTGCACGGTGTCCGGCGCGAAGTCGTGACCGTACTGGCCGACGAACTCGCGTGCGGCGGTGATCTCGTCCATCTCGTCGTCGTGCTCGGCGTCGAAGAGGTACACGCCGCGGCCCATCACGACGCCGCTGTCGCTCACGACGGCGAGGTCCCACCGCCCCTCCTCGGTGCGCGCGATCCGGACGACGGCGGCCTGGTCAGCGGTGAAGTCAGCCATGTTGCGAGCATACGGAGCGCCCTGTACCCCGGCATCAGGGTCTCGGGGCGTACGGTCCCGCGCATGAGTGAACACCACGGAGAACCCGAAGAACAGCAGCACCCGGTGATGGACGGCGCTGAGGAAGCGACCAACGCGGAGAAGCTCCGCGGCCTCGTCGAACAGGTCGAGCACGACCACGGACACGAGGGCGCCGGCGCGATGGCCGACCACCTCCGCGACCGTGCGGCGGAGACCGGCGTCGAGACCGAGGAGCCGTCCGACCACGTCGAGTGACCGGACGGGGCGACCCGGGAATGGACCCAGCCGCTCCGGCGTACACATGAACACCGATCTCACGAGGAGCGAGCCATGATCCAGACCGACACCCAGCCGACCGACCGCGACGAGAAGCGCTGCCGCCCCGTCCCGTCGCTCCACGACGCGCCGGAACAGCGTTTCGGCCGCTGGCTCGGACTCATCAACGAGGGCCGCTGACGCGAGCAGCAGACGGACGGGAGGCGCGGTGCCAGCTGGCACCGCGCCTCCCGTCCGTCGTCGATCGGCCGGGCACCGGCCGCTAGGCTGAGCGGTCGTACACGATCCGAGGAGATCAACATGTCAGTGGGGTTGCTCGCGGTCGTCGACGACATCCTGTCCGCCGCGCTCAAGGCGAGCGCGAAGACCGCCGGCGTCGTCATCGACGACGCCGCCGTCACCCCGCAGTACGTCCAGGGCATCGCGCCCGCTCGCGAACTCCCCGTCGTCGGGCGGATCGCCCTCGGCAGCCTGTTCAACAAGTTCGTCATCATCATCCCGCTGGCGCTCCTCCTGTCCGCGTTCGCACCGGGGGTGCTGCCGTGGCTGCTCCTCATCGGCGGGACGTACCTGTGCTTCGAGGGCGCCGAGAAGGTCACCGAGTGGTTCGGCACGCACCACGACTCCGACGCCGAGGCCCCCACCACGGAGCCGAAGCTCGTGTTCGGCGCGATCCGGACGGACCTCATCCTGAGCACCGAGATCATGCTCATCGCCCTCGCCGGGCTCGACCCCGACCTCGGCTTCTGGCCGACGGTCGGCGCGCTGCTCGTCATCGGCCTGGTGATGACGATCGCGGTCTACGGCGCGGTGGCGCTGCTCGTCAAGATCGACGACATCGGCCTCCAGATGATGAAGCACCCGTCCCGCTCGACCCGTCGCGCCGGGGCTCGCGTGGTCCGGGCGATGCCGACCGTGTTCCGGGTGATCGGGATCATCGGCACCGTGGCGATGCTCTGGGTCGGTGGGCACCTGGTGGTCCAGAACCTGGCCGAGACGTTCTGGCACGGCCCGTACGACCTGCTGCACGCCGTCGAGCACGGCATCGAGGCGACCGGACCCGTCGTCACGTGGATCGTCGACACGGCGATCTCGGCCGTGTTCGGGCTCGCGCTCGGGATGGTCGTCGTCGGGATCGTCCTCGGCGTCGGACGGCTGCGCGGTCGCACGCACTGAGCGGCCGGCCTCACCGGACCGGGCGTTCCGCCGCGTCAGAGCTCGACGTCGCTGCCCATCGTCACGGTGCGCTGCGCCGGCAGGCCGAACCGTGCCGCCGGATCGGCCGCGTTGTGGGCGAGTCCGACGAAGAGCTTCTTCCGCCAGCTGACCATGCCGCGGTTCCCGGGCTGCGGCCGGAGCGCGCCGCGGGAGATGAAGTAGGACGCCTTCGCCATGTCGTCCGGATCGAGCTCCAGCACCTCCGCCAGGCAGGCGGCGTGCAGGGCGCGCGGGAGGTCCTGGTCGTCGGAGAACCCGAACGTGATGGTGATGTGGTCGATGCCGTCGTCCTCGTAGCCGAGGTCGTCACGGAAGAACGCCTTCGCGTGCGGCACGTGCGGCACGTTGGCGGTGATGACGGACACGATGATGACGGTCCGGTGCACCACGTGGTTGTGCTCGACGTTGGCCCGGAGCGCGAGCGGGGTCGTCTCCTTGTTCGGGTGCGGGAAGATCGCGATGCCCTGGACCCGCGGGATGCCCTTCGTGTTGATCTTCTCGATGAAGTCCGCGAGCGATCCCTCCCGTTCCTTCCGCTCCTCCTGCACGAGCTGCCGTCCGCGGCGCCATGTCGTCATGAGGGTGATGACCGCGAGTGCGATGAGGAGCGGGACCCAGCCGCCGTGCACGATCTTCGAGAGGTTGCCGGCGAGGAACGTCAGCTCGAGGCCGCCGAACACGACAGCGGCGAGGACGAGCTTCCACGTCGCCCAGTGCCAGAGCGGCTTCACGACGAGGAGCAGCAGCAACGTGTCGACGACGAGCGCACCCGTGACGGAGACGCCGTACGCGGTCGCCAGGCTCGCCGACGACCGGAACGTGAGCATGACCGCGAGCACGCCGATGAACAGGAGGAGGTTCACGGCCGGCAGGTAGATCTGCCCGCCCTCCTCGCGCGAGGTCTGGCGGATCGTCAGCGGCGGC
Organism: Curtobacterium luteum; assembly: GCF_001475545.1. Taxonomy (GTDB): domain Bacteria; phylum Actinomycetota; class Actinomycetes; order Actinomycetales; family Microbacteriaceae; genus Curtobacterium; species Curtobacterium luteum_A. The sequence continues at coordinate 3,759 of NZ_LDQC01000065.1, forward strand.
AGGAGCCCGAGCTGCACGGCCTGCCGGCTGAGGGAGAACGCCCCCGAGATCACGGCCTGGCTGGCGATGACGGTGGCCGCGGTCGCGAGGATCACCACGGGCAGCTGGAGGCCGCTCGGGAAGAGCAGGAAGAACGGGTCCTTCGCGGCCGACGGGTCGCTCAGCACGAGCGACGCCTGCCCGAGGTAGTTGAGCACGAGCGCGGGGAACACGACGAAGAACCAGGCGCGCAGGATCGGCTTCCGGCCGAAGTGCCCCATGTCGGCGTAGAGCGCCTCGGCACCGGTGATCACGAGGACCACGGCACCCATGGCGACGAACGTGATGTACGGGTGCGCGACGAGGAACGAGATCGCCCACGTCGGCGACAACCCCTGGAGGACTCCGGGATGCGCGAGGATGTGCGGCACCCCGGCCGCCGCGATGACGACGAACCACAGGAGCATGACCGGCCCGAAGAGGTTGCCCACCTTGCCCGTGCCGAAGCGCTGCACGGCGAACAGCACGATCAAGATGACGGCCGCGATCGGGACGATGAGGTGCTCGATGCTCGGCGCCGCCGTCTGCAGCCCCTCGACCGCGGAGAGCACCGAGACCGCAGGGGTGATCACCGAGTCGCCGTAGAACAGCGAGACCCCGACGATGCCGATGACGAGGAAGATCGTCGCACCGCCCCGACGCTTGGCGTAGAGGCGTCGGGCCAGCGCCGCGAGGGCCATGACGCCGCCCTCGCCGTTGTTGTCCGCACGCATGAGGACGAGGACGTACTTGATCGACACGACGACCGTGACGCTCCAGAACATCATCGAGATGACGCCGTAGACGTCCTCCTGGTTCGCCTTGACGATGCCGCCGTCGATCGTGAAGACGGTGCGGAGTGCGTAGAGCGGGCTCGTGCCGATGTCGCCGAACACCACGCCGAGCGCGGCGAGCGCGAGCGCGGCGACGCCCTTCGCGGGGCCGTGTCCGCCGTCCTCGGCGGTGTCGGTCGCGGGTGTGTGAGCGCGGGTCTCGGTCACCGTCGTCTCTTCCGTCACTGGTCGTCCGGGCGACGGCCGCGGATCATCCTCGCACCGTGCGGGGTGCGCCGTTCGCAGCGTGCGCACATGGACGGCCGGATGCCGCGCCGCGACCGGCCACCGGTGGCGCTCCGCGCCCGTCCCGCCGACGCGACCGGGTGACGGACGGGAGGCGCGGTGCCAGCCGGCACCGCGCCTCCCGTCAGGACGTGGTCGCGTCAGCGACGGCGGAAGTAGCCGTTCGCGCCGCCGACGAACATCAGGATGGTGGCGACGATGACCGCGATGCCACCGATGAAGCCGAAGGCGTTGCCACCGGAGGCCGCGCCGACACCGACGCCGATGACCTGGAGGATCGCGATGACGAGCAGCACGATGCGCGCCCAGTTCCGGCCGTCGCGCATCTTGAAGACGATGATCAGCTCGACGACCGCGAGGATGAAGGCGAAGATCGCGCCGCCGACGAGCGGAGCGGTGCCGACGCCCTGGGCAGCTGCCGCGCTGCCGCCGGAGACGAGTCCGATGATGCCCGACAGGATGTTCGCCAGGATCACCACCAGCCAGATGATGAACGAAACGGTGACGGTGGTCGGACGACCAGTCGTGTTGGCCATGTTGTGCTCCCTCTGCATCGACCGCGTTCAGCGATCTTCCTGACAACGTACAGACGGAGTGCACGTTTGTCCGGGGCGGTCCGGAAACCGTGCTGGTCCACACCGCTCTCCTCGGGAAGTACCGATCTGGTACTGGCTTCTGGGCGGATTCCCAGCTAGCGTCGTCGTGCCCCCTTCGAGGGCCACACTCCGATCGAAAGCGACACCGATGCCCTTCCCGATCCGCCGCGCCGTGCTCGTCACCACGACCACGGCAGCGCTCGTCGCCGGTTCCGTCCTGACCGGCTCGTTCACCGCCAGCGCGCACCCCGCGCACGACCCCGGCCACCACGACGGCCAGCTCACCCCTCGTACCTCGTTCACCATGGCGGCCGACGGCTCGTCCGGTGCGACGCAGGGCGGCGAGGGCATCCCGAACATCGATTCCGTCAAGAAGACGATCGCCACGTACTACGGCGACCCCGGCACCGGGATCGCGGACAAGACCGACAGCCCGTACATCCGCGAGATGCGGTCGATCATGACCAAGCAGACGAAGGAGCTCCGCGGGGAGTACCGCCGAGCGGTCGCACGCCACCAGAAGCCCGCGATCGTCCTCGACGCCGACGACACCACGCTCTGGACGTACGACATGGAGGTCGGGGACATGCACTTCGTGTTCACCCCGGCCGAGCAGGACGTCTGGGTGCAGGACGAGCGATTCCCGGCCGTGCCCGCGATGGTCTCCTACGTGGACACCGCGAAGGCGATGGGCTTCACGATCTTCGGGCTCACCGGCCGCAACGACGACCAGAAGGCTGCGACCCTCGCCAACCTCGAGAAGGTCGGGTACCAGGGCTTCACGTCCGACCACTACTTCACGAAGTGGACCGGCAAGGGTGCGTCGCAGCAGCCGTCGTACGTGCAGTGTGCTGCGGCCTCGTGTACGACGGTGGAGTACAAGGCCCTGACCCGGAAGCACATCGAACAGGACCTCGGCTACACGATCGTCGACAACCTCGGCGACCAGTGGTCCGACCTGCAGGGCGGGTACGCCCAGGAGCACGTCAAGCTGCCGAACCCGACCTACTACCTCCCCTCCGCCGACCTCCCCGGGGTCAGCGAACCCCGGCTCGCACCGCGCACGCACTTCCGCATGGCGGCCGACGGCTCGTCCGGTGCGACGCAGGGCGGCGAGGGCATCCCGAACATCGACTCCGTCAAGAAGACCATCGCCACGTACTACGGCGACCCCGGCACCGGGATCGCGGACAAGACCGACAGCCCGTACATCCGTGAGATGCGGTCGATCGTCCGGAAGCAGGCTCCCCTCGTCGCCGCGCAGTGCTCCGTCGCGTCGAGGCAGCACCGCAACCCGGCGATCGTCCTCGACGCCGACGACACCACGCTCTGGACGTACGACATGGAGGTCGCGGACATGCACTTCGTGTTCGACCCGGCGCTTCAGGACGAGTGGGTGCAGGACGAGCGCTTCCCGGCCACCCCGTCGATGACCTCGCTCGTCTCCGTCGCGGAGCGCTCGGGCTGCACGATCATCGGGCTCACCGGTCGCAACGAGGCGCAGCAGACCGCCACGATCGAGAACCTGCAGAAGGTCGGCTACCCGCAGTTCGCCGCCGAGCAGGACGGCAACCGCACGTACTACACGAAGTGGACCGGTACGGGCACGTCGCAGCAGCCGTCGTACATCTCGTGCGCGACGGCCAAGTGCACCACGATCGAGTACAAGTCGCAGACCCGGGCGCACATCGAGTCCCGGTCCGGGGGTCGGTACGACATCGTGGCGAACTTCGGTGACCAGTACAGCGACCTGATCGGCGGCTCCGCCGACCGGAGCGTCAAGCTGCCGAACCCGACGTACTACCTGCCCTGATCCGCGACCAGCGGTCGGACTGGAGGCACGGTGCCAGCCGGCACCGTGCCTCCAGTCCGTTCCGGGTCGCGTCGCGACCCCGACCCCGACCGCTTCAGCACCGCTTCAGGCGGCTCCGACAGGCTGACGGCGTGCGCGTACTCGTGGTCGACGACGAGGTCCGGCTCGCCGACGGCATCCGCCGCGGGCTCGAGGCCGAGGGCTTCGCGGTCGACGTCGCCCACGACGGGGTCGACGGCCTCTGGTACGCCCGCGAGCACCCCTACGACGCGATCCTGCTGGACCTGATGATGCCGGGCATGAGCGGGTGGAAGGTCTGCGAGACCCTTCGTGCCGAAGGGAACTGGACGCCCGTGCTCATGCTCACCGCCAAGGACGGCGAGTGGGACCAGGTCGACGCGCTCGACGGCGGTGCCGACGACTACGTGACGAAGCCGTTCTCCTACCCGGTGCTCGTCGCGCGGCTCCGTGCGCTCGTCCGGCGTGGCTCGCGGGAGCGCCCGACGGTGTTGTCCGCGGGCGACCTCCGACTCGACCCCGCCGAACGACGGGCGTGGCGGGGCGAGACGCTGCTCGACCTCACCAGCCGCGAGTTCACCGTGCTCGCGTACCTCATGCGGCACGCGGGGCAGGTCCGCTCGAAGTCCGAGGTCATCGCGGGCGTGTGGGACGAGGCGTTCGAGGGCGACCCGAACATCGTCGAGGTGTACGTCGGGCACCTCCGCCGGAAGGTCGACCGGCCGTTCGGACGCGCCGCGATCGAGACCGTCCGCGGGGCCGGCTACCGCCTCGACGCCGACGGTGGCTGATCGGCGGGCCGGGCCTGCCGGGTCCGCCGGGTCGGTGGTTCCGCGTCGCCGGGCGAGCATCCGGGCACGCGCGACCATCGGCGCCGCGGTGGTGATCGCGGTCGCCCTCGTCATCGGCGCCGTGGCGTTCGTCTGGGTGCTCCGGACCTCGCTCGTCGGCGGCGTGCAGGCGACCGCGGAACAGAGCCTCGACACCCTCACCACCCGGATCGAGGCCGACGGGCCGTCCGTCGTGTCCGACCAGGACGACGACCTGCTCGTGCAGGTGCTCTCCGGTGGCCGGGTGCTCGCGCACGGGGACGACGCCGACGGGCCGCCGCTCCCCGCAGCCGACGGGAGGCGGTACCGACACGACGGCGAGGCCTGGCTCCTGGCCACCGACGACGTCGACCTGCCGGGCGGCGGTGAGGCGACGCTCGTCGTCGGTGCGTCGCTCGCCGACGCCGACGCCGCGACCGCGGAGGTCTCGGTGCTCCTCACGGTCGCCGTGCCCGTCGCGGTGCTCCTCATGGCCGGGGTGACCTTCGTCGTCGTCGGCCGGGCCCTGCGGCCGGTCGACCGGATGCGGCGTGAGGTCGACGCGATCGCGGCCACCACCCTGGACGCCCGCGTCGCCGAGCCGGGCAGCGGGGACGAGGTCGACCGGCTCGCGGCCACGATGAACCGCATGCTCGGTCGGCTCGAGCGGTCGCAGCAGGTCCAGCGCCGGTTCGTCGCCGACGCTTCCCACGAGCTCCGGTCCCCGCTCGCGACGATCCGGCAGCACGCCGAGCTCGCCCGTGCACATCCCGAGGTGACCGACACCGACGAACTCGCCGGCATCGTGCTCGACGAGGGTGCCCGGCTGGAGGACCTCGTCACCTCGCTGCTGCTGCTCACACGGGTGGACGAACGCGGGGTGGAACGGGACACCGCGGTGGACCTCGACGACGTCGTGCTCGCCGAGGCGGCACGGCTGCGTGGCCTCGGCGTGACGGTCGACGTGGGTGCGGTGGGGGCAGCGCGTGCGTCCGGCGACCCGGTGCTGCTCGGTCGGGTGGTGCGGAACCTCGTCGACAACGCCGCTCGGCACGCACGGTCGCGGGTGGTCCTCGGCCTCGCCGTCGACGTTCGTGAGGTCGTGCTGACCGTCGACGACGACGGCACGGGCGTTCCCGTCGAGCAGCGTGGGCGCGTGTTCGAGCGGTTCGTCCGGCTGGACGAGGGCCGGGCGCGTGACGCCGGCGGGTCGGGGCTCGGGCTGGCGATCGTGCACGACGTGGTGCGGGCGCACCGCGGGAGCGTCGCGGTGTCGGACGCCCCGGGTGGCGGGGCGCGGTTCGTCGTGCGGCTGCCCGCGTCGGACTGACGCGGGCCGGATCCACTCGCAGGGCTCGGTCCCAGGGGGCTTCAGGGTGGCTTCAGCGCCTGCTCGCGACACTCTCGGCATGGACACCACACGCTTCCCCGCCACCGCCCGTCGCACCGCCCTCGTCGCCGCGGTCCCCCTCGCGCTCGTCCTCGGTCTCGCCGGGTGCTCGACCGGTTCCTCGGACACCGGCTCCTCGGACAGCGGATCGAGCAGCGGATCCTCCGCGGCCGCCGAGCGCTCGTCCGCACCCTCGGCCAGCGCGACCGCCGACGCCGCGACGACGGACGGGTCGGCCCTCCGCGCCGCCGTGTCGACCGCACGCGCCGCGGTCGGCTCGGGCGCGGTGATCGCGGTCGAGCAGGAGGCCGGAGGCTCCTCGTGGCAGGTCACGGTCGTCGACCGCGACGGCGCCGAGCACGAGGTGCACACCGACGCCGCCGGCGCACGCGTCACGGCGGGCCCCACCGTCGAGGCCACCGACCCCGACGACGTCACCGAGAACCGCCGGTTCGTGGACGCCGCGGACCTCGACGCCGTGCAGGCCGCCGCGAAGGTCGTGGACGTCGTCCCCGGCACCGTCACCGAGCTCGGGCTGGACGACCACCAGCGCGCGGTCGTCTGGGAGGCGGACGTCATCGGCACCGACGGCACGCAGCACAGCGTCCGGATCGACGCCGGAACCGGCGCGGTCGTGACGAACACCGTCGACACGGACGACTGACCGACGCCTCGACGAGTGCTCAGGCTCGGACTCGGAAACACCCATCGCCCACAGCTCCCGGTGTCTACCGTCGGAACCGACCCGGAGGAGACACCATGAACCTGGACGGCTTCGACGTCCCGACGCTCGTCATGTTCTGCGTTGCGGTGGCCGTCGTGTTCGGCGGGCTGCTGTCCAGCCGACGACGACGCTGAGCCACCTGGGCGCGAGCCCCCGGGAACCGCGGGCTCGCGCCGCCGGCTCCCGGTGTCCGCGCCGCAGACTCCCGGGCGGGCATCGGTACGCTCCAGTACTCGTGAGCAGCGATCCCACGACCGCCGCCGCGACCTCCCGGTCCGGCGTCGCCTCCGCGGCGATCCTCTCGACGGTCGGCATCGGCGTCCAGGGGGCGACGAAGCTGCTCGCCACGGTCGTCATCGGTCGGGTCTTCGGCACCGAGGTCCTCGGTCAGTCGTCGGCGCTGTTGTCGCTCGGCGTCTTCGCGGCGCTCCTGTGGCCGACCGCTGCCGGCAACACCGCCTCGCGCTCGCTCGCGATCGCGTTGCGGGCGGCACGCTCGGACACCGCTGTGACCCGACTGCTCGGCGCATCGATGCTCCTCTCCTCGCTCGTCCTCGCCGCCGTCACGGTCCCGGTCGCCCTCGCATGGGGGAACGGTCCGGGCAGCGTCGTCGGCGGGGTCGCCGTCGTCGTGGGCTACGGGCTGTACTGCTACGCCCGCGGAGCGCAGCTCGGCTACGACCGACCGCGACGTGTCGCCACCTGGGACGGCCTGACGAGTCTGTTGACCCTCGGTCTGCTCGTCCTCGCGTGCGTCACGCGGGCCGAGCCGTTCGTCCTCCTGCCGCTCGGCATCGGCTACGCGGTCTTCGCCGTCGCGTGCTGGCCTCGGGGGGCGGCGACCAGCGGGGACGACGCCGTCGCCGGGTCCGAACCGACGCGTGGCGTCCTGCGCTTCGCCGCGTGGAACGTCCTGGCCGGCCTGACGACGAACGGGCTGCTGCAGCTCAGCATGATCAGCGCGCAGGTCACCACGACGCCGCACGACGCCGGCGTGTACGCGGCGGCGTTCTCGCTCGCGACGCCCGCGTCGATGGTCGGCCAGGCCGTGGCGCAGGTGGTCGTCCCGGCGTTCGCGCACCGGGGAGCGGCGTCCTCCCTCCGCGCGCCGAGGACGCTCCGATTCGTCATCGGCTTCGGCGCCGTGACCGCCGTGCTCTTCGGCCTGGTGGCACTGCTCGCCGACTGGTACCTGCCGCTGTTCTACCCGGACGAGGGAGCGGCTGCGGTCGCCGACCTCCGGTACCTCGTGCTCGGCGTGTGGGTGTTCACGATGTCGCTCGTCCCCGCGGCCCTGCTGCTCGCGGCCGGACGGTCGCGGCAGGTGGCGCTCGCGTCGGTCACCGGGTTCGTCGTCGGCGTCGCGCTCATGGCTGCGCTCGCCCCTGCGGCGGGTGTCGCCGCGGGCAGCACCGGGTTCCTCGTCGGCAGCGCGGTGAACCTCGTGGCGGTCGTCGCACTGGGCCTGCGACGGACGGCCGTGCGCCCCGAGCCGGAGACGGCGTCAGCGCCCGACGGGCCGGCGCTCGACGTCGTCGTGCCGCATCCGCACGAGGCTCGCGAGGGTCGCGCCACCGATCGCGACGACGATCACCGCGAGTGACGTCCAGGTCCCGATCTCCGGGGCCCACGCGACGTGCTCGCCGCCGTTGAGGAACGGCAGCTCGTTCTCGTGCAGCGCGTGCAGGACGAGCTTCACGCCGATGAACGCCAGGATCAGGGCGATGCCGTACTTGAGGTAGACCAGCTTCTCGAGCAGCCCACCGAGCAGGAAGTACAGCTGCCGCAGGCCCATGAGCGCGAAGACGTTCGCGGTGAAGACGATGAACGCGCTCTCCGTGATGCCGAAGATCGCCGGGATCGAGTCGAGTGCGAACAGCAGGTCGGTGGTGCCGATCGCGACGAGCACCACGAGCATCGGCGTGAAGTGCCGCTGCCCGTCGACGTGCGTGCGGAGCCGGATGCCGTCGTACGTGTCGGTGACCCGCACCCGTCGGCGGAGCAGTCGGACGATGAAGCTGTCCTCCTGGTCCTCGTCGTCGTGGTCCTCGCGCACCTGCTGGATCGCGGTCCAGATCAACCACGCTCCGAACAGGTAGAAGATCCAGGAGAAGTCCTCGATGAGCCGGGCACCGAGCAGGATGAAGACCCCGCGGAGCACGAGCGCGATGATGATGCCCATCATGAGCACCGCCTGCTGGATCGGCTTCGGGACGGCGAACCGCGCCATGATGATGACGAAGACGAACAGGTTGTCGATGCTCAGGCTGTACTCGGTCAGCCAGCCCGCGAGGAACTGGCCCGACGCGTCGCCACCGGCGAACACCAGCATCGCCAGGGCGAACAGCAGCGCCAGGCCGACGTAGAAGCCGACCCAGAGCCCGGACTCCTTCATCGTCGGCTCGTGCGAGCGGCGCGAGACGATCACGAGGTCCGCGAGCAGGATCGCGACGACGACGACCATCGACCCGATCTCGAACGCGATGGGCAGGTCCGGCACGCGACGATCCTTCCGTGGCCGACCTCCCGGTCCACCCGGCTGGTGGGCCGTGCGGCACCTGCGCGATCCTACCCGTGGAACCGTTCAGGTCCGGTGCACCGACGACGCAGGACGGACGGCGCGCGGGCGTGTGGCCGGACGGCGTGCGGGCGTGTGGCCGGACGGCGCGAGCGGCGTCCCGGCCCGAGCAGGGTGGCTCGAGGGCCGGGACGGCATCGCGGTGACGAACCCCGGTGTGTTCGGGTCGGACCGGTCGGGTGCGGTTCGTCTGCCCACGACCCTAGCGGTCCGCCGAAGTGCCGACAAACCGATCTGTCTACCCAGAACGGGGGCCACACCGTCCGCCCGGTGCAGCGGAGCCGTTTCTGCGACGATCGACGCATGCCCCGCGACGGTGAACCCCTCGGACGACTCGGATTCCTCACGATCGGGTCGTTCGACCCGGCACGGCCGGCCCTCGGCCACGAGGAGACCCTCCGCGTGATCGAGCGCGCCGAGGCCCTCGGGTACGACAGCGCCTGGCTGCGGCACCGCCACCTGCAGCACGGCATCTCCTCCCCCGTCGCACTGCTGGCGGCCGCGTCGCAGCGAACCTCCCGCATCGCCCTCGGCACCGCGGTCACGCCCATCGGTGCCGAGAACCCGTTCCGGCTCGCAGAGGACCTCGGCACGGTCGACGTGCTCCTCGGCGGTCGGCTGCAGCCCGGCTTCTCGTCCGGGAAACCGATGCACTACGACCTCTACCGTGAGGCGATCCACCCCGACACCGCCGAGCTCGAGGACTTCAGCGAGGCACGACTCCTGCGGTTCCGCGACCTCGTCCGCGGCGACCCGGTGACGAGCACCGCCGAACGGCGGGGCATCGAGGAGTTCGACACGTCCGTGCAGCCGCACAGTGCCGGCCTGGCCGACCGGCTCTGGTACGGCACGGGAAGCACGCGGTCCGCGGTCTGGGCCGCGCAGAACGGCTTCCACCTGCTCACGTCGAGCGTGACCCGGAGCGAGGTCGGCACCGACTTCGCCACGAACCAGCGCGCCCAGGTCGAGGCCTACCTCGAGGCGCACCCCGACCCCGGTGCCGCACGGGTCTCGCAGGGCCTCGTCGTGATCCCGACCGACAGCGCATCGCCTGAGCAGGTGTCCCGGTACCGCGCGTACGCCGAATCCCGGTCCGGCCGCGTCGGCGTGCCGCAGGGTCCCGCCGGCCTGTTGTTCGCCGCCGACCTCGTCGGGACGTCCGCGGAGATCGCCGAGCGTCTGCGCGCGGACGCCGGGTACCAGGTCGCCACCGAGGTCGCCTTCGCGCTCCCCTTCTCCTTCGAGGCGGACGACCACGCCCAGATCGTCGGCGACATCGCCGAGCACCTCGGTCCGGCGCTCGGGTGGAGTCCGAGGTCCGACGGCTCGTCACCCCGCTGAGCCGCGGCGGACGCGCCGCCCTCAGGGAACCGGTCCGCCCCAGCCGCCCGGCGACTGTGGGTACGGCCTGCCGCCGACACGCGAAGTCGTGGCCTCCGGGGCGGTGCCCCGATCCCGGGTGAGCCGGTCGAGCAGCGTCGTCCCGGCCGTTTCCACGGCCGAGTCCAGTCCACCGTGCGCGCCCGGGTGCGGTCGTTCGTCCCGTGCGGTCGCGACGACCTGTTCGGCGGTGGAGCGGACGATGTCCAGAGCCTTGCGCACTCCCCAGGAGCGACCCTCCTCGACGACGTCCATGAGGGAAACCTCCTCGACTCGTCGCCGGCCGTTGACGGCGAGCGCGAACTCGGGTGTGACCTCCAGATGCGCGGAAGGGATGACGTCGTACATGGGCGCCAGCGCGATGTCGCCGACGTCGGGGTGCAGCAGCGCGATGTTCTTCGCGTGCATGTCGTAGTTCCGGAGGACGACTGACAGCGCCGTCATCCGCAGGAGCGCGTGGAGGTCGGACTCAGCGGCTCCGGCGCGCAGCACGCCCGCGATCGCCCGGAGCCGGTCAGTCTCTCCGGGATCCTCGTACTTGCGGTCCCCGATGTTGCCCAGCGCCTGGTTGAAGTCCTCCTGGTGCACCCGCTCCCCGTCGGCGTCCCGGTCGAACCGCTCGATGACGAGCGCGTTCACCCCGTCAAAGGATTCGATCGTCGTACTGAAGGACGCCAGCCCGAGCGCGCGGACGAAGCGTGAGCCGTACTCCTCGTCGAAGACGAGGCTGGGCGTCTGCGGGTTGATCGGTTTGAGGATGTGGGTCGACGGGAAGCCGTCCAGCGGCTCGGCCCAACCATCCGCGGTCCGGACGAGCAGGACCTTGTCCTGCATGCCCGCAAGACTCGAGACACGTCGGCGTCCCGTGTTGCCGAGTGGAGCAGCCTTCACCGCGCGGAACATCGTCTTCACGTCGGCAGCGGACACCGGGCGCGCCTCCGCCGTGCGGGGCTCCGCGGGGTCGTTCTCGTCCCAGATCTGAAGCGCCCCGGCCGTGTCGCGTCCGTACCGAGCGAGCAGGCCCATGGTGTTGTCGGGGTCGAGCCGTGCGTTCTCGGCGAGCGTTCGCCGGACACCGCCCTCAGCGAGGACCTCCTCGAAGAAGGCGCGCCTCCGATGGAGACCGACACGGCTCCGGCGCGTGGTCCGGAGCAGGGGCACCGCGACCGACAACACGGTCGCGCCGACCCCGAATCGCCGCATCCCCTCCTCGTGAGCGAAGAAGTCGAACCGTTCGCGCTCCCCTGCGAGCGTGCCGACACGGACCCCGTAGAGGTCGATCCGGAGCTCACGCATCATCGCCGCCGAGCTCGAGGTACAGCGCGCCCCCGGTCGTCTTGACGAACGCGAGCAGCCGCTCGATCGACTTCGTCTGCTTGCCCTGTTCGAGCTCCACGACGTACCGCTGACTCACTCCGAGCCGCTCTGCGAGCTCCCGCTGACTCAATCCCGCCTCGGTGCGGAGTTCGACCAAGAGGTCCCCGAGGATCCCGGCATCCCGGATGACTGCGCTTCGCATGATGAGTACCTTTCTCTCATCAAGCCTAAGCGATGCTGTTTTCCGCATCAAGCGCCTGCGATGCTGATTTCCACATCACGTCCGCACGATGCTGATTCCCACATCAGGTCCGCACGATGCTGATTTCCGCATCGCCCGCTACGCGACCACCGTGGGCCGACGAGGAAGCAGCCGGGAGGCACGACACGCATGGGATGCATGTCGTGCCTCCCTGCTGTGGCTGGTACCCGGCGTCAGCCGCTCACCACCGCGCGCGCCGCGGCCTCCGTGACCGCCGCGAGCTCCTCCACCGGACGCGAGAGCAGCGGCGTGAGGCACGCATGCTCCGCTGGCCGCCCGCGGACCAGACCCGTGCCACCCGACCGTCCTCGGCGAAGTCGAACACGTCGACGCCGCCGACGTGCACGTCGCCCGCCGGCAGGGGTCCTGGCGTTGTGGTCGGTCTGGTTCGTCATGCCTCCAGTCCACGACAGCGACGCGACGACGGTGTGTCGGTGTCACGGAGACCCGACGAGGTCGTCGAGGAACAGCACGCGGAAGTCCGCCACCCAGGTCTCCCACTCCGTGGCGAGTGCGGCGCCGATCGTCGCGTTCTCGTGCTCGAAGTCGCCGCGGGAACTGATCACGATGACCTCGACCAGTTCCCAGCCGTCGGTCGGGGTCAGACCGCCGACGACGCGGTGGTCGAGGAAACCGATGACCGACGGCATGACGAGCACGCCGGGCCGGACGGTGGTGCGGCTGAACTCGCGGTAGGCGTCGACGGTCAGCCCGTCGCGGAGGCGGAACAGGTGATGGCGAGCTGCGGGTTCCTGCCGAGGTCCGTCATGCCGACCATCAGAGGATCCCGGGGGTGCCGGGGCGACGCGGGGCCGCCCTCGACGCGGCACCCTCCGGCAGCGCGGTCGGCGCGCTCTTCACGGTCGAGGAGGAGACGGGGAGTCGCGGCGCGGCGGAGGCGGCGACCCTGCTCGACGGACTCGACACGGGCCTCCTGGTCGTCGCCGA
>NZ_LDQC01000066.1 GCF_001475545.1 Curtobacterium luteum
GTACGACGACGACGGAGTCGCTCGTTGTGCGCCCGCGCAACCCGCGCGTGCAACGAACGACGGGGCCGCTGTCGTGCGACAGCGACCCCGTCGTTCGACAGCGACCCCGTGGTTCGACGGCGCGACGAGCACCGGCAGCGGACCGGGACCCAGTGCCCGCGAGCGACGAGCGCTAGAAGGTGAAGACCTGCGGGAGCAGCGGGTCGATGCCCACCGCGATGAAGAGCAGCGTCAGGTACGTGATCGAGCTGTGGAACACGCGCATCGGCTGCACCTGCTCGACGTGCTGGATCGCCCGCGAGTACAGCCGGTGCGACTCGACGACGAACCAGACGCCGCCGGCGAGGGCGACCACCGTGTAGAGCGGCCCCATGTGCGCGACCGGGATGAGCAGCAGCGAGCAGACCAGCGTCGCCCAGGCGTAGAGGACGACCTGGAGGCCGACGACCGTGCGTCCGCGGACCACCGCGAGCATCGGGACCTCGGCTGCGTCGTAGTCGTCGCGGTACTTCATCGACAGCGGCCAGTAGTGCGGCGGCGTCCAGAGGAAGATCACCATGAAGAGGATGATCGGCGTCCAGCTCAGCGAACCGGTGACGCCGGCCCAGCCGATCAGGACGGGCATGCAACCGGCCGACCCGCCCCAGACGATGTTCTGCGGGGTGCGGCGCTTGAGCCACAGCGTGTAGAGGAACACGTAGATGAGGATCGCGACGACGCTCAGCGCGGCCGCGAGCCAGTTCACGAAGACGAGCAGGACGCCGGTCGACGCGATGCCGAGCACCCACGAGAACACCAGGGCCTCACGGTCGGAGAGTTCGCCGGTCACCAGCGGCCGCGTGCTCGTGCGCTTCATCAGCCGGTCGATGTCACGGTCGATGTAGCAGTTGAACGCCGATGCGGAACCGGCGGACATCGCGCCGCCCAGCATCGTCCAGAACACGAGCCACAGGTCCGGCACGCCGCGGGCAGCGAGGAACATCGTCGGCGCCGTGGTGACGAGCAGCAGCTCCATGACCCGGGGCTTCGTCAGCGAGACGTACGCCCGGACCTTGCGCGAGAGCGTCGATCGGGGTCGATCGGTGTCCGGCCGGGTCACGGTGGCAGTGGGCAAGGGAACCTCAGTCTGTTCGCGTCAGCTCGCACACTCGGTGGACGGCTCCGTCGTCGTCCGGGCGTGCGTCGACCCGGAATGCACACGGGCCGCCACCAGTTTAGGCCATCGAGGCGCCGCGACGATGCCCCGCCCCGCCATCCGGACCGATCGACATCGGCAGACGGACGAGCCGGCAGGTCGGCAGGCGGACGGACCGAGTGACGGCCCGACCGCAGCGGACACGCCCGGGCCGTCCGGACGGTCGGCGTTGGAGCGCTGCACCCGGCGTCCGCACACGGTGAACAGAACGTGTCACCTGAACCCTCACTGAGTGCATGGTCACTATGCTGGAGACGCCCTCCCGCAGTGCGTGCCCCGAAGACGTCGGTCACGACGAGCCGGTCGGCCGCCGCCAGACGGCGACCCGAACCCCGGCCCCCGGGATGGCGATCATGTCCGTGCGATGGCACGAGCCCTCGCACATGTCGCATTCAAGAAGGGTCAACATCCAAGTGGCTGAATTCACCTGGGACGCCATCGACAGGAAGGCCGTCGACACGGCCCGCGTACTCGCCGCCGACTCGGTCGAGGCCGCCGGCAACGGTCACCCCGGCACCGCGATGAGCCTCGCGCCGGTCGCCCACCTGCTCTTCCAGAAGGTGATGCGTCGCGACCCCAGCGACTCCACCTGGATCGGCCGCGACCGCTTCATCCTCTCCGCCGGTCACGCCTCGATCCTGCAGTACGTGCAGTTCTACCTGCACGGCTACGGCCTCGAGCTCGAGGACCTCCAGCACCTCCGCAAGTGGGGCTCGAAGACCCCGGGTCACCCGGAGTACGGCCACACCGACGGCGTCGAGATCACCACCGGCCCGCTCGGCCAGGGCCTCGCGTCCGCCGTGGGCTTCGGCTACGCGCAGCGCTTCGAGCGTGGGCTGTTCGACCCGGAGACCGCCGACGGCGAGTCCCCCTTCGACCACTTCACCTACGTGATCGCCGGCGACGGCGACATGCAGGAGGGCGTCACCAACGAGGCCGCGAGCCTCGCCGGCCGCCAGCAGCTCGGTCGCCTGGTCGTCTTCTACGACTCGAACCAGATCTCGATCGAGGACGACACCGACATCGCGTTCTCCGAGGACGTCGCCGCGCGCTACGAGGCGCTCGGCTGGCACGTCCAGCACGTCGACTGGAAGAAGACCGGCGAGTACTCCGAGGACGTCGAGGAGCTCCACCGCGCCGTCGAGGCCGCGAAGGCCGAGACGACCAAGCCGTCCCTCATCGTCCTCAAGACGATCATCGGTTGGCCGTCGCCGACCAAGCAGAACTCCGGCAAGATCCACGGCTCCGCCCTCGGCGGCGAGGAGCTGAAGGGTCTCAAGGAGGTCCTCGGCTTCGACCCCGAGCAGACCTTCCACGTCGACCCCGAGGTGCTCGAGTACACCCGCGGTGCCGTCGCCAAGGGCCAGGCGGAGCACGCCGAGTGGCAGAAGACCTTCGACGCGTGGGCCTCGGCCAACCCGGAGAAGAAGGCGATGCTCGACCGCATCAACGCGGGCGAGCTCCCCGAGGGCCTCGAGGAGGCGCTGCCGGTCTTCCCGACCGAGAACGCTGTCTCGACCCGCGCCGCGTCCGGCAAGGTCATCAACGCCATCGCGCCGCTCATGCCCGAGTTCTGGGGCGGTTCGGCCGACCTCGCCGAGTCGAACCTGACCACGATCGAGGGCGCCAAGTCCTTCGGCCCGGTCGAGGCCTCGACGGGGACGTGGAGCACCGACCCGTACGGCCGTGTCCTCCACTTCGGCATCCGCGAGCACGCGATGGGTTCGATCCTGTCCGGCATCGTCCTGCACGGGAACACCCGTCCGTTCGGCGGCACGTTCCTCATCTTCAGCGACTACATGCGCCCGGCCGTCCGTCTCGCCGCGCTCATGAAGGCGCCGGCGATCTACGTCTGGACGCACGACTCCGTCGCCCTCGGCGAGGACGGCCCGACGCACCAGCCGATCGAGCAGCTCACCGCCCTCCGTGCGATCCCGGGTCTCGACGTCGTCCGTCCGGCCGACGCCAACGAGGTCGCCTACGCGTGGCTCGAGATGCTCAAGCACAAGGACCGCCCGGCCGGCATCGCGCTGAGCCGCCAGAACCTCCCCGTCTTCGAGCGTGGCGAGGGCGAGGCGTCGGGCGAGACCTTCGCGTCGGCGAAGAACGTCGGCAAGGGTGCCTACATCCTCGCCGAGGCGCCGAACGGCACCCCGGACGTGATCCTCATCGCGACCGGCTCCGAGGTCCAGATCGCCATCGAGGCGCGCGAGCAGCTCAAGGGCGAGGGCATCAACGCCCGCGTCGTGAGCGCTCCGTCCCTCGAGTGGTTCTTCGAGCAGTCGGAGAACTACCGCGAGCAGGTGCTGCCGAAGGCCGTCACCGCCCGTGTGTCGGTCGAGGCCGGGATCGCGATGAGCTGGCGCGACATCGTCGGCGACAAGGGCCGCAGCGTCTCGATCGAGCACTTCGGTGCCTCGGCCGACTACCAGACGCTCTTCAAGGAGTTCGGCTTCACGACGGAGCACGTCGTCGCCGCCGCGAAGGAATCGATCGCGGCTTCCTGACCCACCGGGGCCGGGTCCGGTCACCCGGATCCGGCCCTTCTGCCGGGAGGCGCGGCTCGGCCCCGCCACGCGCCCCCGTCCCCGAAGACCACGGCCAGACGGCCGATGAAGGAAGAAGACACACACATGGCTGAGACCACCCCCACCGCCGCCCTCTCCGAGGTCGGCGTCAGCATCTGGCTCGACGACCTCTCGCGCGAGCTCCTCGAGACCGGCAAGCTCGAGCAGCTCATCGCCGAGAAGAACGTCGTCGGCGTCACCACGAACCCGACGATCTTCGCGTCGGCCCTCGCCAAGGGCGAGCGCTACGACGCGCAGGTCAAGGAGCTCGCCGCCGCGGGCACCGACGTCACCAGCGCGATCTTCGAGATCACCACGCAGGACGTCGCGAACGCCTCCGACGTGTTCAAGCCGATCTACGACGAGACCAAGGGCTTCGACGGCCGCGTGTCGATCGAGGTCGAGCCGGGCCTCGCGCACGAGACCCAGAAGACCATCGAGCAGGCGAAGTTCCTGTTCGACAAGGTCGGTCGCGAGAACGTCCTCATCAAGATCCCCGCGACGCTCGAGGGCCTCGAGGCCATCACCGAGGTCATCGCCGCGGGCATCTCGGTCAACGTCACGCTGATCTTCTCGCTCGAGCGCTACCGTGCCGTCATCGACGCCTACCTCGGTGGGCTCGAGAAGGCCAAGGCCGCCGGCCACGACCTCTCGAAGATCCACTCAGTCGCCTCGTTCTTCGTGTCGCGCGTCGACTCCGAGATCGACAAGCGCCTCGACGCCGTCGGCACCGACGAGGCGAAGGCCCTCAAGTCGAAGGCCGGCGTCGCCAACGCGCAGCTCGCCTACCAGGTCTGGACCGAGGCGTTCGCCACCGAGCGCGCCCTCGGCCTGCTCGAGTCGGGTGCGAACACGCAGCGTCCGCTCTGGGCCTCGACCGGTGTCAAGGACCCGTCGCTGCCCGACACGCTCTACGTGACCGAGCTCGCCGCGCCGAACACCGTCAACACGATGCCCGGCAAGACGCTCGACGCGACGTTCGACCACGCCGAGATCCACGGCGACGCGATCGCCGGGTCGTACGACGCCGCGCAGGAGGTCCTCGACCAGATCGCGGCGCAGGGCATCAGCTACGACGAGGTCGTCGCACTGCTCGAGAAGGAGGGCGTGGACAAGTTCAACGTCTCCTGGGGCGAGCTCGTCGACACCGTGAAGACGGCCCTCGAGGGCGCGAAGTAGCGTGACCGTCTCCATCGCCGCCAGCGGCGCAGCTGCACGGGCCATCGACACGGTGGTCCCGCAGCTCGTCGCCGACCTGGTGGCGTCGGGCATCACGGCGCAGGACCCCGGCCTCTGGGGGCCTGCCGCCGAGCCGGAGGCGGCGAAGCGTCTCGGGTGGACGGAGGCCGTCGCGGTCTCGCGTCCGCTCGTCGCGGAGATCAGGGCGCTGCGCGAGCAGCTCGCCGCCGACGGGGTCGACCACGTCGTCCTCGCCGGCATGGGCGGCTCCTCGCTCGCGCCCGAGGTGATCACGCGGACGTACGGCGTCCCGCTGACGGTGCTCGACTCGACCGACCCGGCGCAGGTCCGGGCGGCGGTGGGACACGACCTCGAGCGCACCGTGCTCGTGGTCTCGTCGAAGTCCGGCTCCACCCTGGAGACGGACTCGCAACGTCGTGTGTACGAGCAGGCGTTCCGTGACGCGGGCATCGACCCCGCGTCACGGATCGTCGTCGTCACCGACCCGGGCTCCTCGCTCGAGCAGCTCGCACACGACGCCGGCTACCGCGTGTTCACCGCGGACCCGAACGTCGGCGGACGGTTCTCGGCCCTGACCGCGTTCGGCCTCGTGCCGTCCGGGCTCGCCGGAGCCGACATCGTGGAACTCCTCGACGAGGCGGACGCCATCTCGGTGCTCCTCGCCGTGGACACCGACGAGAACCCGGGCCTGGTCCTCGGTGCCGCGCTGGCCACCCTCGACCCGACCGTCGCGAAGATCGGCCTCGTGCCCGACGGCACGCACATCGTCGGTTTCGGCGACTGGGCCGAGCAGCTCCTCGCGGAGAGCACCGGGAAGGACGGCAAGGGGCTCCTCCCCGTCGTCCTCGCGCCCGACTCCCCCGAGCTGGCCGCAGGCCCGTCCGACCTGCAGGTCGTCCGCATCGTCGGATCCCGCGAGGACGAACGTCACGTCGCCGAGGGCGAGGTCGAGATCGACGGCACGCTCGGCGGGCAGTTCCTCGTGTGGGAGTACGCCGTCGCCGTCGCCGGGCGCCTCATCGGCATCAACCCCTTCGACCAGCCTGACGTGGAGGCCGCGAAGGCTGCCGCCCGCGCGCTGCTCGACGACCGCCCGGCACCCACCGAGCCCGTCTTCACGGAGGGCGGCACCGCCGTCCGCGAGACGGCGGGTCTGTCGGCCGGGACGACGCTCGCGGAAGCCGTGACGGGCCTCCTGGCCGAACTCGACGCGACCGGCTACCTGGCCGTGCAGGCCTACGTGGACCGCACCGCGGACCACGGCCTCGCATCGCTCCGCGATGCCCTCGCGGCGCGCAGCGGCCGACCCGTCACCCTCGGGTACGGGCCCCGCTTCCTGCACTCGACCGGGCAGTACCACAAGGGAGGACCCGCGAGCGGCGTCTTCCTGCAGATCGTGGCCGACGAGGTGGAGGACCTGGCGATCCCGGGCCGCCCCTTCACGTTCGGCCGACTCATCCGGGCACAGGCCGCCGGCGACGCGAGCGTGCTCGCAGAGCACGGTCGGCCCGTCCTGACCCTCACGACGTCGGACGTCGCCGCTGCCACCGCAGCGCTGCGCGCCGCCGTCTCCCTCTGACTCGTAAGGAGTTCACCGACTCATGTCACCGGTGGCGATCACCCCGGAGCACAACCCGCTCCGGTTGCCGACCGACCGACGTCTGAACCGGATCGCGGGCCCCAGCACCCTCATCATCTTCGGCGTGACGGGCGACCTGTCCCGCAAGAAGCTGATGCCCGCGGTCTACGACCTCGCGAACCGGGGGCTCCTGCCGCCCGGGTTCGCGCTCGTCGGGTTCGCCCGGCGCGACTGGGAGGACCAGGACTTCTCCCAGCTCGTGCACGACGCGGTCCGGGACCACTCCCGCACCCCTTTCGACGAGGCCGTCTGGAAGCAGCTCGAACAGGGCATCCGCTTCGTGCAGGGCTCGTTCGACGACCCGGAGGCGTTCACCGAGCTCAAGCGCACCGTCGACGAGCTCGACGCCCAGCGCGGCACGCTCGGGAACCACGCGTTCTACCTCTCGATCCCGCCGAAGATGTTCCCGGTCGTGACCGAGCAGCTCAAGGTCTCCGGCCTCACCGAGAAGTGCGACGGCTCGTGGAGCCGTGTCGTCGTCGAGAAGCCGTTCGGTTCGGACCTCCGCACCGCGCGCGAGCTCAACGCGATCGTCGAGAGCGTCTTCGCTCCGGACGACGTGTTCCGCATCGACCACTACCTCGGCAAGGAGACGGTCCAGAACCTCCTGACGCTCCGCTTCGCGAACCAGATGTACGAACCCATCTGGAACTCGAACTACGTCGACCACGTGCAGATCACGATGGCCGAGGACATCGGCGTCGCCGGACGTGCCGCCTACTACGACGGCATCGGCGCGGCGCGGGACGTCATCCAGAACCACCTGCTGCAGCTCCTCGCGCTGACAGCGATGGAGGAGCCGGTCTCGTTCAAGGCGGCGGACCTCCGTGCCGAGAAGGAGAAGGTGCTCTCCGCGGTGCGCCTCCCGGAGGACCTCGCCGCCGCGACGGCCCGGGGGCAGTACGCCGGCGGGTGGCAGGGCGGCGAGAAGGTCCTCGGGTTCCTCGAGGAAGCGGGGATGAACCCCGAGTCCACGACCGAGACCTACGCGGCCATCAAGCTCGACATCGCGACCCGTCGCTGGCAGGGCGTCCCGTTCTACCTGCGTGCTGGCAAGCGTCTCGGCCGCCGCGTGACCGAGATCGCGATCGTGTTCAAGCGCGTCCCGGAGGACGTCTTCGGCATCCCGCAGTCGCCCCTCGGCCAGAACGCGCTCGTCATCCGCGTGCAGCCGGACGAGGGCGTGACGCTCCGCTTCGGCTCGAAGGTCCCCGGCGTCGGCACCCAGGTGCGCGACGTGACGATGGACTTCGGCTACGGCCACGCGTTCACCGAGGCGTCGCCGGAGGCGTACGAGCGACTCATCCTCGACGTGCTCCTCGGCGACCCGCCCCTGTTCCCCCGTCACCAGGAGGTCGAACTCTCCTGGAAGATCCTCGACCCGATCGAAGAGTTCTGGCGCGGACAGGGCCAGCCCGAGCAGTACCGTCCCGGCACGTGGGGTCCGGCGTCCGCCGATGCCCTGCTCGCCCGCGACGGCCGGACCTGGAGGCGTCCATGAAGATCGACATGCCGAACACCACGGTCTCGAAGATCCAGAAGAAACTCGTCCACATCCGCGAGGAGGGCGGAGCGGTCGCACTCGGCCGCGTCCTCACGCTGATCATCTCGACGGCGCTCGGCCACGAGGAAGAGGCGATCAACGCCGCGAACGAGGCGTCCCGCGAGCACCCGATGCGCGTCATCATCGTGTCGAAGAACGAGGGCGACACGAAGTCCCCCGGTCGTCTCGACGCGCAGATCCGCGTCGGGAGCGATGCGGGCGCGAGCGAGGTCATCGTCCTCCGCGCCTACGGCGAGACCGCGACCGACGAGGAGAGCCTGGTCACCGGCCTCCTGCTGCCGGACGCCCCCGTGGTCGCGTGGTGGCCCGACGCCGCTCCGTCCCAGCCGTCCGAGTCCGCCCTGGGCCGGATCGCGCAGCGCCGGATCACGGACGCCGCGGCGCAGAAGGACCCGAACGAGGCCATCGCGGCGCTCGGCGAGTCCTACGTGCCCGGTGACACCGACTTCGCGTGGACCCGCCTCACCCTCTGGCGCAACCAGCTCGCGGCGGCGCTCGACCAGCCGCCGTACGAGCCGGTCACCGCCGTCGAGGTCTCCGGTGCGTTCGACAGCCCGTCGACGATCCTCCTCGCGGCCTGGTTGCAGCTGCAGCTCGAGGTGCCGGTGTCGGTCGTGACGTCGCCACGGGCGACCGGGTCGAGCGGCATCCACGGCGTGAAGCTCGTCCGCGAGAGCGGCGCGATCGAACTCGAGCGCTCGCTGGTCGACGTCGCGACGCTGTCCATGCCCGGACAGCCGACCCACGACCTCTCGCTGCCGCGCCGCAACCTGCGCGACTGCCTGGCCGAGGAACTCCGTAGACTCGACCCGGACGTCCTCTTCGGAGACGTCGTCAAGCACGGGGTGCCCCAGCTGCGCGAGTCCATCGCGAGCTGAGCCACCCACTCGACCGGTCCGTCCGCACCCGCGGACGGACCGGTCGGACCGAAGGCGGTCCGCACGCCGGGCCGCCGACCTCGAACACGGGAGTCACGTGACCAACGAACGACGGGTGCTCGTACACCCCGACAAGCAGGCCCTCGGCGCGTCGGTGGCCGCACGCTTCATCACCAAGATCATCGACGTGCTCGACGAGCAGGAGCGCGCGGACATCGCCATCAGCGGTGGTTCCGTGTCGACGCTCGTCCTCGCAGCGATCGGCCAGTCGCAGGCGCGCGAGAGCGTGGACTGGTCGAAGGTGCACGTGTGGTGGGTCGACGAGCGCTGGGTGCCCTCGGGTGACGCGGATCGCAACGACACCGGGACGCAGGCGGACTTCTTCGACCACGTGGACATCCCCGAGTCGAACATCCACCGGATCGCGACGTCGGACGCCGGGCTCTCGATCGAGGACGCCGCGCTGCAGTACGAGCGCGAGCTCCAGGAGGCCGCTCCCGAGGGTGCCGTCGCGCCCCGCTTCGACATCACACTGCTCGGTGTCGGCCCCGACGGCCACACCGCGTCGCTGTTCCCCGAGTTCCCGCAGCTCGCCGTCACCGACCGCGCCGTACTCCCGGTCGACGACTCCCCCAAGCCGCCGTCGCAGCGCCTCACGCTGACCTACCCCGTCATCAACGCGTCGCAGCGGGTGTGGGTCATCCTGTCCGGCGCCGAGAAGGCGTCCGTGCTCGGGCTCGCCCTGGCCGGCGCCGCCGTGGACGAGGTTCCCGTGGGTGGCGTGCAGGGCCGCAAGCGCACCGTGTTCTTCGTGGACCAGGACGCCGCGCGCGACGTCCCCGAGAACCTCATCGCGTCGACGTACTAGACGCGGCGCCTGACGGACGGGAGGCGCGGTGCCGGCTGGCACTGCGCCTCCCGTCCGTCGTGTGGGCGCGTCGACGCGGTGCGCTCCGGGGCCACCGCATCATCCCTTCGAGGTTCCAGAAGTCGCGCATCTCGGCGCTACGAGCGCCCGCGGGTGGAACCTCGACACCGAACAGGCGGCGAGTTGCGGAACCTCGACGGCTCCGGCAGGACCGCGCTCCCCACCACAACACACGAAGACCCCCGTACCGGATCGGTACGGGGGTCTTCGGACGTGCGTGTGGCCTACTTCGAGGCGGTGCCGCGCCGCTCCCGGAGCTGCTGGAGGGCGTCCTCGAGGAGCTGCGCTGCCTCTTCCTCGGTGCGGCGCTCCTTCACGTACGCGAGGTGCGTCTTGTACGGCTCGGTCTTCGCGACGACGGGCGGGTTCTCCTTGTCGCGACCAGCCGGCAGACCGGTGGACGGCGAGTCGACCGTCTCGGGGATCTCGTCCTCGGGCAGGCCCGCGGCGAAGTACCGCACGACCTCGTTGCCGAGGGCATCCCAGTACGAGATTGCGATGCGCTCGGCCTGGACCCCGCGGTCCTGCTCGCCCATCGGTCCCGCGCCCACGCGCGATCCGCGGATGGCGCTGCCTCCTGATGCCATGTGTCAGCTCCCCGTCGTGAACTTGTTGATGAGACCGAGCACGATGATCGAGATGATCCAGACCAGACCGAGGATCACCGTGATGCGGTTGAGGTTGCGCTCGGCGACGCCGGACGCCCCGAGGTTGCTCGTCACGCCGCCGCCGAACATGTCGGAGAGGCCACCACCGCGGCCCTTGTGCAGCAGGATGAGGAGCGTGAGCAGGAGGCTCGTGATCGCGAGCAGGACCTGCAGCACGACGGAGAGAATCGCCACGACGTACCTTTCGTGTCAGTCAGCCGTACGAGTATACCGAGGACGGGTCGCCCCCGGGCACGACGGGCCGGGCACGGAGCAGGCCGGCCGCCTGCGCGACCGGCCTGTCCGGATGGGTCAGAGTCCGACGTGCTGGCGGAAGCGCGCGATCGCCGCGAACTCCTGCACGTCGAGCGAGGCGCCGCCGACGAGCGCGCCGTCGACGTCGGGCTCGCGCAGGAAACCAGCGATGTTGCCGGACTTCACCGAGCCGCCGTAGAGGACGCGGGTCGCCGCAGCGGCCTCCTCACCCCAGGCTGCGGCGATGCCACGACGGATCGCCGCGCACTCCTCCTGCGCCTGGTCGGCCGTGGCGGCCTGGCCGGAGCCGATCGCCCAGACCGGCTCGTACGCGACGACGATCTCAGCCGGCTGTACCGCGTCGAGGACGACCTGCAGCTGCTCGACCGCGACGACACCGGCACCGCGCTCCTCGCGCTGCTCGCCGGTCTCACCGACGCAGACGACCGGCACGAGGCCGTGCTTGACCGCCGCGGCGGTCTTCGCCGCCACGACCTCGTCGGTCTCCCCGTGCATCGTGCGACGCTCGGAGTGGCCGACGATGACGTACTGCGCGTCCAACGCCGCGAGGAACGCTCCCGAGACGTCACCGGTGTGTGCACCAGAGTCGTACTGCGAGAGGTCCTGAGCGCCGAAGCGGATCGGCAGCTTGTCCGCCGAGATGAGCGTCTGCACGCTGCGGAGGTCGGTGAAGGGCGGGAACACCGCGACCTCGACGTCGTCGTGGTCGTGGCGGGCGTCCTTCAACGTCCACGCGAGCTTCTGCACGGTGGCGATGGCCTGGAGGTGGTCCAGGTTCATCTTCCAGTTCCCCGCGATGAGCGGTGTGCGGTTCATGCTGTACCTTCCGCCGAGTCACCGGCGATGAGCGGTGTGCGGCTCATCGCGACCACCCCAGTGCTTCCAGACCGGGCAGCGACTTGCCCTCGAGGAACTCGAGGCTCGCACCGCCGCCGGTCGAGATGTGCCCGAACTGGTCGTCAGAGAACCCGAGCGACCGGACAGCCGCAGCAGAGTCACCGCCACCGACCACGCCGAGGCCGTCGACCTCGGTGAGCGCCTGCGCGACGGTCTTCGTACCGGCTGCGAACGCGGGGAACTCGAACACGCCCATCGGGCCGTTCCAGAACACCGTCTTCGAGCCGGACACCGCCGCAGCGAAGCGAGCAGCCGTCTCCGGACCGATGTCGAGGCCGATGCCGTCCGTGCCGAACGACGACGACTCGATCGCGTCGGCCGCGACGGTCTCGTGGGAGGCGTCGGCCGCGAACCCGGAGGCCACGACGACGTCGGTCGGCAGGTCGATCGTGACGCCGAGCTCCTGTGCCCGGGAGAGGTACCCGCGCACGGTGTCGAGCTGGTCCGCCTCGAGCAGCGACTTCGCGACCCCGTGGCCCTGGGCCGCGAGGAACGTGAAGAGCATGCCGCCGCCGATGCAGAGCGTGTCGACCTGCGGCAGGAGGTGGTCGATGACCCCGAGCTTGTCGCTCACCTTCGACCCGCCGAGCACGACCGTGTACGGCCGCTCCGGGTTCGACGTGAGGCGTTCGAGGACCGTCAGCTCGGTCTCGATCAGCGAACCGGCGGCCGACGGCAGCGCCGAGGCGAGCTCGTACACCGAGGCCTGCTTGCGGTGCACGACACCGAAGCCGTCCGACACGAACGCGTCGCCCAGCGCGGCGATCCGCTCGGCGAAGGCCTTGCGCTCGTCAGCGTCCTTCGAGGTCTCCTCCGGATTGAAGCGGAGGTTCTCCAGCAGCAGGACGTCACCGTCACCGAGTTCTGCGGCGGCCGCGGTGGCCTCGTCGCCGACGGTCTCGCCGACGAACGTGACCTCCTTCCCCAGGAGCTCGGAGAGCCGCTGCGCCACCGGGGCGAGCGAGTACTCCGGCGCCGGCGACCCGTCGGGTCGGCCGAGGTGGGAGATCACGATGACGCGCGCGCCGGCGTTGACGAGCGTGTTCAGCGTGTCGAGCGAGGCGCGGACGCGGCCGTCGTCGGTGATCGTGCCGTCCTTGAGCGGGACGTTCAGGTCACACCGGACGACGACGCGCTTGCCGGCGAGGTCGCCGAGGTCGCCGAGGGTTCGGAGCGCCATGGCTTAGAGGCGCTCGCCCACGTACTCGGTGAGGTCGACGAGGCGGTTCGAGTAACCCCACTCGTTGTCGTACCACGAGGTGATCTTCACGAGGCCGCCGATGACCTTCGTCAGGCCGGAGTCGTAGATCGAGGAGTGCGGGTCGGTCGTGATGTCGGTCGACACCAGCGGGTCCTCGCTGTAGAGCAGGATGCCCTTGAGCGGGCCCTCGGCGGCCTCCTTGTAGGCGGCGTTGATCTCGTCGACGGTGACCTCGGACTTGGTCTCGAGGGTGAGGTCGGTGATCGAGCCGGTGGGGACCGGCACGCGGAGCGCGAAGCCGTCGAGCTTGCCCGCCAGCTCCGGGAGCACGAGGCCGATGGCCTTGGCTGCACCGGTGGAGGTCGGGACGATGTTCAGCGCGGCGGCGCGGGCACGACGCGGGTCCTTGTGCGGGCCGTCCTGGAGGTTCTGGTCGGCGGTGTAGGCGTGCACCGTCGTCATGAGACCACGCTCGATGCCGAACTTGTCGTGGAACACCTTGGCGAGCGGCGCGAGGCTGTTCGTGGTGCAGGAGGCGTTCGAGATGATGTGGTGGTTCGCGGCGTCGTAGGTGTCCTCGTTCACGCCGAGCACGATGGTGACGTCGTCACCCGTGGCCGGAGCGGAGATGATGACCTTCTTGGCGCCGGCGTCGATGTGCTTCTGCGCATCGGCGGCCTTGGTGAAGAAGCCGGTCGACTCGATGACGATGTCGACGCCCAGCTCGCCCCAGGGGAGGTTGGCGGGGTCGCGCTCCGCGAGGACCTTGATCGCCTTGCCGTCGACGACGATGTTGTCACCGTCGAGCTCGACCGTCGCCGGGAGCTTGCCGGTGATCGAGTCGTACTTGAGCAGGTTCGCGAGCGCCGTGTTGTCGGTGAGGTCGTTCACCGCCACGATCTCGAGGTCGGAGCCCTTGGCGAGGGCGGCCCGGAAGAAGTTACGGCCGATGCGGCCGAAGCCGTTGATGCCGATCTTGACGGTCAATGGATCTCCTGGTGGGTGTGGAGCGCCCGAGGGGCGCTGCTTATCGGAGTCGTGGGCCCCGCGGGCCCACGTGTGGTGGACGATACGCCCCGTAACGTCGCCGTAACGACCCTAGCAGTCGGACACTGCGCGCCCGTGCCGGATGACGGTCCGTCCGGACGGTCGCACAGGGCGCCCTGGACGCATCCCACGAACGGACGGGAGGCGCGGTGCCGGCTGGCACCGCGCCTCCCGTCCGGTAGATCGGAACGACCGCGATCACGCGGCCCGTGCGACCGTGGTCACGCGCCCTCGAGCTCCTCCGGGACGCTCGCCTCGGTGCCCGGGACGCCGAGGTCGGAGGCCTTCTTGTCGGCCATCGCGAGGAGTCGGCGGATGCGACCCGCGATCGCGTCCTTCGTCATCGGGGGCTCGGCGTGCTGCCCGAGCTCGTCGAGCGACGCGTCGCGGTGCTGCAGCCGCAGGGAGCCGGCGTACTGCAGGTGGTCGGGCACCTCGTCACCCAGGATCTCGAGCGCACGCTCGACCCGGGCGCAGGCGGCGACGGCGGCCTGCGCCGAGCGGCGGAGGTTGGCGTCGTCGAAGTTGACGAGACGGTTCGCGGTGGCACGGACCTCGCGGCGCTGGCGCATCTCCTCCCACTCGGCGGTGGTGCGCGCGGCGCCCATCACGGTGAGCATCTGACCGATCGCCTCGCCGTCGCGGATGACCACGCGGTGGACCCCACGGACCTCACGGCCCTTCGCGGCGATGCCGAGCCGTGACGCGGCGCCGACCAGCGCCATCGCGGCTTCGTTGCCCGGGCAGGTGACCTCGAGCGCGGCGGCGCGGCCCGGGTCGGTCAGCGTGCCGGAGGCCAGGAACGCACCGCGCCAGATGGCGGCGAGGTCCTCGCGGTTGCCGGTCGTCAGCCGGTTCGGCAGGCCACGGACGGGCCGACGGCGGGCGTCCATGAGCCCGGTCTGGCGCGCGAGGGTCTCCCCCGCCTCGAGCACCCGGACCAGGTAGCGCGTGCCGCGGCGGGACGACGCGGACGATCCGACGCTCGCCTCGGAGCGGACGCCGTAGAGCTCGGCGAGGTCCTTGCGCACCCGGTGCACGATGATGCGGGTGTCGAGTTCGACCTCGACCGCGATCCTGCCCGAGATGACGTGCAGACCACCCGCGAACCGCAGGATGGTCGCGAGTTCGGCGGCGCGGACCGTGTTGCGGTTCACGACGACCCTGGCCAGTTCGTCCTTGACCTCGGCAGTCAACGGCACAGCATCATTCCTAACGTTTTCTCGGTGGGGTCCGCGGTCCGGCGTCACACGCGTGGGGAGCAGCCGGAGGGACGGTCACTCCCGGCCGAGATCTCGGTTCTTCACACGCACGGCGACGCTGGGCATCCCGCGGAGGAGACTCGCCAGCTCGGCGACGATGGCGACCGAACGGTGCTTGCCGCCGGTACAGCCGATGGCGATCGTAGCGTGTCTTTTGTTCTCGCGCTGGTACCCCTCGAAGACCGGCTCCAGGACATCGGCGTAGCGCTCGACGAACGGCCGGGCTCCGGGCTGGGCCAGGACGTAGTCCGAGACGGGGGCATCGAGGCCGGTGTGGGCACGGAGTTCCGGCACCCAGTAGGGGTTCGGCAGGAAACGCACGTCGGCCACCATGTCGGCGTCCGCCGGCAGCCCGTACTTGAAGCCGAAGCTCATCAGGGTCACCTGGACGCCGACGAAGTGGTCGTCGGCGAACTTCTCCGTGACCGTGTTCGCGAGCTGGTGGATGTTCAGGTCCGAGGTGTCGATGATCATGTCGGACGCCTCGCGCAGCCCGGACAGCCGGGACCGCTCGCGACCGATGCCGTCGAGGAGGGTCCCGTCGCCCTGCAGCGGGTGCGGTCGGCGAACCTGCTCGAAGCGCCGCACGAGGACCGCGTCGGTCGCCTCGAGGAAGAGCACGCGGACCCGGGCGGACGTCGTCGAACGGACCTGCTCGACCGCCTGCTCCGGGTCGGTGAAGAAGCGCCCACCGCGGACGTCGACCACGGTCGCGATCTTCGGGATCTTCTCACCGGCTCGGTCGGCCAACTCGGTGAGCGGGGCCAGCATCTGCGTCGGCAGGTTGTCGACCACGTACCAGCCGAGGTCTTCGAGGGCCTTCCCGACCGTGGACCGGCCTGCGCCGGACATGCCCGTCACGATGAGGACGTCGTGCTGTTGCGGGGTCGTGGGTCCGGCGGTGTCAGTCATCTGGGAGGAGGCTCCGTCGTCGCGGTCCGGGCTCGTCGCCCGGGGTCGTCTCGGTCACAGCCGTCGGCCGCGGCTGTCGGGTGGTCGGCTCGGTCAAGGCTACCGTCCGGACCGATCTCGGCGCGCGGTCGGCTCGGCTCTCCTCGGTCGGTGGCTCCCGGACGGACGGCCTGGAGGCACGGCGCACCTCATGCGGGCAGCACCGGCCCGTCGTCGGCCACGTCCGGCACGGTGACGGACGCGGCACGGCCGCTGCCGGCGGGCGCCCGGTCGTCGGCGTCGAGGGGCGCGCTGACGTCGGCGTCGGGCGCGCTGTCGGCGTCGGGCGCGCTGTCGGCGGCGTCGGGCGCGCTGTCAGCGTCGTCGGGCGCGCTGTCGGCGTCGTCGGGCGACAGCGCACTGTCGGGCGCGCTGTCGGCGTCGTCGGGCACCGGCGCGCTGTCGGGCGCGGACGGACTCGCCGGGTGCTGCGCGAGCTTCGCGACCACCGCTGCCGCGGTCGCCGGCCCGATGCCCGGGACGACGCCGATCTCCTCCGCGGTGGCTGCGCGCAGTCGGGCGACCGAGCCGAAGTGCTTCAGCAACGAGGCCACGCGCGACGGCCCGAGCCCCGGGATCTCGGAGAGCTGTGAGCGGACGTCGCGCTTCCGACGGGTCCGCTGGTGCGTGATGGCGAACCGGTGTGCCTCGTCGCGGATGCGCTGGATGAGGAACAGCGCCTCGGAGTTGCGCGGCAGGATCACCGGGAAGTCGTCGTCGGGCAGCCAGAGCTCCTCGAGGCGCTTGGCGATCCCGACTAGGGCGATGTCGTGCACGCCGGCCTCGTCCATCGCGCGCTTCGCCGCCTGCACCTGCGGCTGCCCACCGTCGACGATGAGCAACTGCGGTCGGTACGCGAACCGCTTCGTCGGCTTCGACCCTTCGACGACTTCGTCCGTGGTCACGTCCGGGACATCCGGCACCGATGCGTCCTCGTCCAGCCGCGCCAGGCGCCGCGTGAGGACCTGGTGCATGCTGTCGGTGTCGTCGGTGGTCTCGGCGATCGTGTACCGCCGGTACTGGTCCTTGCGGGGCAGGCCGTCCTCGAACACGACCATCGACGCGACGACGTTCGTGCCCTGCAGGTGGGAGATGTCGTAGCACTCCATCCGCAGCGGTGCCTCGCTCATGCCGAGGGCGTCCTGGATGTCGGCGAGTGCGGCCGACCGCGTCGTGTAGTCCGCACTCCGCTTCGTCTTGTACAGCATGAGCGCCTGCGCCGCGTTCTGCTTCGCGGTGCGGGCCAGGCCGGCCCGGTCGCCGCGCTGCGCTGTGCTGAGCTTCGTCCCGCGGCCGCCACGACGCTGGCTGAGCCACTCCTGCAGCGCCTCGGCGTCCTCGGGCAGTTCGGGCACGACGACCTCGCGCGGGGGCTCGTCGCCCGTCGCGTAGTTGCCCTGGACGATCTGTTCGACGAGGTCGCCCGTCGCGATGTCGAGTTCCTTGTCGACGACCCAACCCCGGACACCACGGATGCGGCCGCCCCGCACCGAGAACAGCTGCACGGCAGCCGCGAGTTCGTCCTCGGCGATCCCGAACAGGTCGAGGTCGACGCTGTCGCGGAGCACGACGGCGCTCTTCTCGAGCACGGCCTCGAGCGCCTCGACCTGGTCGCGGTACTTCGCCGCCTGCTCGTACTGCATCGCGTCCGCGGAGGCGCCCATGCGCTGACGGAGCTGCGTGATAACGCGTCGGTCGTAGCTCGACATGAAGCGCACGAACTCCTCGACGAGGGCGCGGTGCTCCTCGATCGTGACCTTCTGGGAGCAGGGTCCGCCGCACTTCCCGATCTGCCCTGGGAAGCACGGTTTGCCGGTCTGCATGGCTCGCTTGTACGACGAGTCCGAACACGTGCGGATCGGGAACACCTTGATCATCAGGTCGATGGTGTCGTGCACCGCCCAGATCTTCGGGTACGGCCCGAAGTACTTCGCACCCTTGATCTTCCGGTTCCGCGTCACCATCACCCGCGGGGCCTCATCGCCGAGGGTGATGGCCATGTACGGGTACGACTTGTCGTCCCGGAACTTGACGTTGAACGGCGGATCGAACTCCTTGATCCACGTGTACTCGAGCTGCAGCGCCTCGATCTCGGACCCGACGGTCGTCCACTCGACGCTCCGGGCCGTGAGGACCATCCGTCGGGTGCGCTCGTGCAGCGTCGGCAGCGGTGCGAAGTAGTTGCTCAGCCGGGCACGGAGGTTCTTCGCCTTGCCGACGTACAGCACCCGGCCGTTCTCGTCACGCCACCGGTAGACGCCCGGGTCGGTCGGGATCTCCCCCGCCTTCGGCCGCCACGGAACGGTGTCCGCCACCTACCGCGCACCCGCCTTCTGCTTCGATCCGGCGCCGTTCTTCGTTCCGCCGTTCTTCGCTCCGCTCTTCGAGCCGGCACGAGCCGAGGCGCTCGGCTGCCGGGCTCCGACGGCCTGCTCCTTGCCGACACGGGCGTCCTGGGCGTCGAAGATCTCCCGCAGGAAGACACCGGTGTGGCTCTCCGGGACGTCGGCGACGTGCTCTGGTGTCCCGGTCGCGAGGACCGTCCCGCCGCCGGCGCCACCCTCCGGCCCCATGTCGATCAGCCAGTCGGCGGACTTGATGACGTCGAGGTTGTGCTCGATCGTGATGACCGTGTTGCCCTTCTCGACCAGGCCCTGCAGGACGAGGAGGAGCTTGCGGACGTCCTCGAAGTGCAGACCCGTCGTCGGCTCGTCGAGCACGTACACCGTGCGGCCGGTCGAGCGGCGCTGCAGCTCGGTCGCGAGCTTCACGCGCTGGGCCTCGCCACCGGACAGCGTCGTTGCGCTCTGCCCGAGACGCACGTAGCCGAGACCGACGTCGACGAGGGTCTTCATGTACCGGTGGATCGCGGAGATCGGCTCGAAGAACTCGGCGGCCTCGCTGATGGGCATGTCGAGGACCTCGGAGATGTCCTTGCCCTTGTAGTGGACCTGCAGCGTCTCGCGGTTGTAGCGCGCACCGCCGCAGACCTCACACGCGACGTAGACGTCGGGCAGGAAGTTCATCTCGATCTTGATGGTGCCGTCACCCGAGCAGTTCTCGCAGCGACCGCCCTTGACGTTGAAGCTGAAGCGGCCGGGCTGGTAGCCGCGCGCCTTCGCCTCGGGCGTCTCCGCGAAGAGCTGTCGGATCCGGTCGAACACCCCGGTGTACGTCGCCGGGTTCGAGCGCGGCGTCCGGCCGATGGGCGCCTGGTCGACGTGCACGACCTTGTCGAGCTGGTCGAGGCCCTTGACGCGCGTGTGCTTGCCGGCGATGTGCCGCGCCCCGTTGAGCTGGTTCGCGAGCACCTTGTAGAGGATGTCGTTGACGAGCGTCGACTTGCCGGATCCGCTCACCCCGGTGACCGCCGTGAACACCCCGAGCGGGAAGTCGACGTCGATCTCCTGCAGGTTGTTCGCCCGCGCACCCTGCACGCTGATGACGCGCTTCGGGTTCGCCTTCCGACGCTCCGCCGGCACCTCGATCGCACGCCGACCCGCGAGGTAGTCCCCCGTGATCGACTCGCGGTTCGCGATGATGCCCTCGTACGAGCCGGAGTGCACGACGTTGCCGCCGTTGACACCGGCGCCCGGGCCGATGTCGACCACCCAGTCGGCCGTGCGGATCGTGTCCTCGTCGTGCTCGACCACGATCAGGGTGTTGCCGAGGTTCTTGAGCTTGACGAGGGTGTCGATGAGCCGCCGGTTGTCACGCTGGTGCAGGCCGATGCTCGGCTCGTCGAGGACGTAGAGCACACCGGTCAGCCCGGAGCCGATCTGCGTCGCGAGACGGATCCGCTGCGCTTCGCCACCGGAGAGTCCACCGGCACCCCGCGCGAGCGTGAGGTAGTTCAGCCCGACCTCGAGCAGGAACTCGAGACGGGCCCGGATCTCGCGCAGGACCGCCGCGGCGATGTGGGCCTCACGCTCGGTGAGTCGGAGATCCTCCATGAAGGCGTATGCGTCGTCGAGGGACAGGTTCGTCACGTCGGCGATGCTGCGGCCGTCGACCGTGACCGCGAGCACCTCGGGCTTGAGCCGCGTGCCGTCGCACACCGGGCACGGGACCTCGCGCAGGTAGCCCTGGAAGCGCTGCCGTTGCGAGTCGGACTCTGCCTCGGCGAACTTGCGCTCGATGTAGGGCATGACGCCCTCGAACCCACTCGTGTACCGCATCTCGCGCCCGAAGCGGTTCCGCCAGGACACCGAGACCTGGAAGTCCTTGCCGGTCAGGATCGCCGCCTGGACCTTCGGGTCGAGCTGGTTCCAGGGGGTGTCGAGCGAGAACCCGAGGTCCTTCCCGAGGCCGGCGAGCAGCTTCTCGAAGTAGGAGTACAGGCCACTGGTGCCCGTCCACGGGAGCAGGACGCCGTCACGGAGCGAGGCCTCCGGGTCGCCGAGCACGAGGTCCGGGTCGACCGACATCCGCGTGCCGAGGCCCGAGCACTCCGGGCAGGCACCGAACGGGGCGTTGAACGAGAACGTCCGCGGCTCGATCTCGGTGAGCGCGAGCGGGTGGTTGTTCGGGCAGGAGAGGTTCTCGGAGTAGGTCCGGACCGCGCCGGGGCCCTCGTGGTCGACGAGGTCGATCGCCACGGTGCCGTTCGTCAGGCGCAGGGCCGTCTCGAGCGAGTCGGTGAGCCGCCCGAGGATGTCGTCGCTCGCGACCAGGCGGTCGATGATGACCGAGATGTCGTGCTTGACCTGCTTCTTGAGCTTCGGCGGGTCGCTCAGCTGGATCCGCTCCCCGTCGACGATCGCGCGGGCGTAGCCGGAGGCCGCGAGCTCCTGGAAGAGGTCGACGAACTCGCCCTTCTTCTTCGAGATCACCGGCGCGAGCACCTGGAAGCGCGTGCCGGACTCGAACTCCATGAGCTGGTCGGCGATCTGCTGCACGCTCTGCTTGCTGATCACCTCGCCGCAGACGGGGCAGTGCGGCACACCGATGCGCGCCCAGAGCAGACGCATGTAGTCGTAGACCTCGGTGATGGTGCCGACCGTCGACCGCGGGTTGCGGTTCGTCGACTTCTGGTCGATCGACACCGCGGGCGACAGCCCCTCGATGAAGTCGACGTCGGGGCGGTCGACCTGCCCGAGGAACTGACGCGCGTACGCCGACAGCGACTCGACGTACCGGCGCTGGCCCTCGGCGAAGATCGTGTCGAACGCCAGCGACGACTTCCCCGACCCGGAGAGCCCGGTGAACACGACGAGCGAGTCGCGCGGGATCTCGAGGTCGACGTCGCGGAGGTTGTGCACGCGCGCACCCCGGACGCTGAGCGTCGAGGTGCTGTGCGGTGCCGTACCGCCCGGGAGATGGAGGTCAGCGGGCTCGCCGAAGGCGTTCCGGCCCGAGGTCGCGGTACCGCGGTCAGAGGTGATGGTCATCGCCGACAAGTCTACGAACCGGGACTGACATTCGTCGGGCCGCGGGTGTCACCCGAGTGCGTCGAGAGCGAACGCCACCCCGGCAGCGCGTTCGCTGGTCGTCCAGAGCCGAGCAGCTTCAAGCCGGTCGTGCGCCTTCCGCTCCGCGGGCACCCGGGCGGCCGGTCCGCGGAGCTGCATCCGCCCCGCCGGCCCCCAGTACTCGCCGGACCGGACGTCCGAGCCGAGCGCCGCGTGCACGATCGGCTCTGCGCCGGCGTCCTTGCCCTGGGCGTACAGGCGCTGCGCGGGACGGGTCCAGGCCGGCTCCGCTCGGGTCGCCACGACGAGCGGACGGTCCGGCGCGAGGACGTCGAGCGAGAAGCCCGGGTGCGCGACGACGCTCGACACCGAGGACCCGGCGTCCGCCAGGCGTTCGGCCAGCTCGAAGCCGAAGAGCATCACCGCGAGCTTGCTCCGGCCGTACTGCCGGTAGCTCGAGTAGTGCCCGGCTCCGAGCGGATCGGCGCGGTCGAGGCGCGCCCATCGGTGTGCGATCGATCCGAGGTGCACGATCCGCCCCGAGCGACGCTCGACCAGCGGCAGCACGCGAGCCGTCAGGGCGAAGTGCCCGAGGTGGTTCGTCCCGACCTGCAGTTCGTGCCCCTGCGCGGTGGACCGTTGCTCGTGCGCGCCGACCACGCCGGCGTTGTTGACGAGGGCGTCGACACCGTCGGGCAGCCGATCTGCGAGTGCGGCGGCCGCGGCACCGACGGAGTCGAGGTCGGCCAGGTCGAGCGCGACGTGTTCGACCTCGGCGCCCGGGACCACCGAGCGGATGCTCTCGATCGCTGCAGCGGCCCGCTCCCGGCTCCGCGCCGCGAGGACGACCCGGTGCCCCGCTGCGGCCAGCTGCTCTGAGGCCCAGTAGCCGAGCCCCGCCGTCGCCCCCGTGACGACGACCGTCCGTGGAGCGCCGCCGTCAGCGGACATGCCCGGCGGACTCCATCTGCCGGAGCGCCTTCTTGAGGTCCTGGACCTCGTCTCGGAGGCGGGCGGCGAGCTCGAACTTCAGTTCGGCCGCGGCCTGCAGCATCTGCTCGTTGAGGTCGGCGATGGTGGCCTCGAGCTGCGTCGCGCCCTCGCCCGCGATGCCCTCGCGCTTGAGGTTCGGGGTCGGGGACCGCCGGCCGTCCGCCGCAGGGCGACCCTCGAGCAGCGCCTTCGTGTCGTCGTTCTCGCGCGCGAGGATCTCGGTGATGTCGGCGATCTTCTTCCGCAGCGGCTGCGGGTCGATGCCGTGCTCGAGGTTGTAAGCGACCTGCTTCTCGCGCCGCCGGTCGGTCTCCTCGATCGCGTTGCGCATCGAGTCGGTCATGGTGTCGGCGTACATGAGCACCTGGCCCGAGACGTTGCGGGCGGCACGGCCGATCGTCTGGATGAGCGAGGTCGACGAGCGGAGGAAGCCCTCCTTGTCGGCGTCGAGGATGGCGACGAGCGAGACCTCCGGCAGGTCGAGACCCTCACGCAGGAGGTTGATGCCGACGAGCACGTCGTACACGCCCTGTCGGAGCTCGGTGAGGAGCTCGACACGCTTCAGGGTGTCGACGTCGGAGTGCAGGTAGCGCACCCGCACACCGGCGTTGCCGAGGAAGTCGGTGAGCTCCTCCGCCATGCGCTTCGTGAGGGTGGTCACGAGGACGCGCTCGTCCTTCTCCACGCGCTGCTTGATCTCCTCGAGCAGGTCGTCGATCTGGCCGTCACTCGGCTTCACGACGATCTCGGGGTCGACCAGGCCGGTCGGACGGATGATCTGCTCGACCACGCTGTCCGTGACGCCGAGCTCGTACCGTCCGGGGGTCGCCGACAGGTAGACCTTCTGCCCGGCGCGCTCGAGGAACTCCTCCCACGTGAGCGGGCGGTTGTCGAGAGCGCTCGGAAGCCGGAACCCGTGCTCGACCAGGGTGCGCTTGCGGGAAGCGTCACCCTCGTACATCGCCCCGATCTGCGGCACCGTGACGTGCGACTCGTCGATCACGATGAGGAAGTCGTCCGGGAAGTAGTCGAGCAGGCAGTGCGGCGCTTCGCCCGCCTGGCGGCCGTCCATGTGCCGCGAGTAGTTCTCGATCCCGGAGCAGAACCCGATCTGCTCCATCATCTCGATGTCGAACGTCGTCCGCATCCGCAGCCGTTGCGCCTCGAGCAGCTTGCCCTGTCCCTCGAGCTCGGCGAGGCGTTCGGCGAGCTCGACCTTGATGTCGGCGATCGCGCGGTGCATCACGTCGGTGTCCGCCACGTAGTGCGAGGCGGGGAAGATCGACACGGCGGGCAGGTCCTCGATCACGGACCCCGTCAACGGGTGCAGGGAGGAGAGCGCCTCGATCTCGTCGCCGAACATCTCGATGCGGATCGCGTGCTCCTCGTACATGGGGATGATCTCGATCGTGTCCCCACGCACGCGGAAGGTCCCGCGCGCGAAGTCGACGTCGTTGCGCTGGTACTGCATCGCGACGAACCGGCGGACGAGCTGGTCGCGCGAGATCGTCTGCCCGACGTGCAGCGCGA
>NZ_LDQC01000067.1 GCF_001475545.1 Curtobacterium luteum
CTCGGTGTCGAAGGCGTGCACGGGCAGCAGCTCGAGCGTGGTGACGCCGAGGCGGTGCAGGTGCGCGATCGTGCTCTCGTGCGCGATCCCGGCGTACGTGCCGCGGAGGTCCTCGGGCAGGTGCGGGTTCGCGGCGGTGAGGGTGCGGACGTTCGCCTCGTACACGACCACCCGGTCACGCGGGGTGCGCGGCGCCACCGAGTCGCCCCAGTCGAACGCCTCGTCGACGACCTCGGCGACCCACCGGGCGCCGGGTCCGGACCGGGCGCCGGGCCCGGACCCGTCGTCGACCGGCACGATGCCGCGCGCCGCCGGGTCGAGCAGGGGGAGCGCCGGGTCGAACGCGTGCCGCGGGCCGGTCGGGCCGTCGGCGAGCAGGTGGTACCGGTCTCCGGGGACGACCGCGGGGACCTCGACCGACCAGCGGTCACCCTCCTGGTCGCGCGTCAGGGCGTGCGTGCCGCGCCCCTCGACGACGAGGGTGAGCGCCGTGGCGGACGTCGAACGCACCGTGAAGCGGCCGCCGCCGTCACCGAGGACGAACCCCGGTAGGGCCTCGGTCGCGGTCTCGTGCATGACGACAAGGGTACGAGGGCCCACAGGTATCCTGGAAACGCCCGATCAGGGGGCACGATCCGTCGATGGGAGAGCAGGGTGAGCGTCTACCTGGACCACGCCGCGACCACGCCGATCACGCCCGAGGCGCTCGCCGCCTTCACCGCTGCGCTGCAGACCGTCGGCAACCCCTCCTCGATCCACAGTGCCGGGCAGCGGGCGAAGATGCTGCTCGAGGACGGACGCGCCGCCGTCGCGCGGTCGCTCGACGCGGACCCGGTCGAGGTGGTCTTCACCTCCGGTGGGACCGAGAGCATCAACCTCGCGGTGAAGGGGCTGTTCTGGGCACGGCAGCAGGACCGCCCCCGCCCCCGCATCGTCGTGCCGGCGGGCGAGCACCACGCGACGGTCGACACGGTCGAGTGGCTCGAGCGCCACGAGGGAGCGGTCGTCGACGTGGTGCCGTTGGACGCGGAGGGTCGCGTCGACACGGCCGTCCTGGAGGCGCGGCTCGCCTCCGCGGACGACGTCGCCCTGGTCACGTTCCTGTGGGCCAACAACGAGGTCGGCACCGTCCAGCCGGTGCGGCGGATCGTCGAGACCGCGCACGCCGCGGGCGTGCCGGTGCACAGCGACGCGGTCGCCGCGTACGGGCAGGTCCCGGTGTCGTTCCACGACTCCGGACTCGATGCGCTGAGCGTCTCGGCGCACAAGGTCGGCGGCCCGGTCGGCATCGGGGCGCTCGTCCTCGGGCGCCGCGCCACGGTCGAGCCGCTCATCCACGGCGGCGGCCAGCAGCGTCAGGTGAGGAGCGGGACGCAGGACGCTCCGGCCGCGGCGGCGTTCGGGGTGGCGGCGACGGCAGCGGCGGCGGTGGCGGCGGCCGGTGACGACACCGTGCGGGCCCTGCGCGACCGGCTCGTGTCGGGGGTGCGTGCGTCGGTGCCGTCCGCGGTGCTCATGGGTGACCCGGTCGACCGGCTGCCGGGGAACGCGCACTTCACGTTCCCGGGGTGCGAGGGTGACTCGCTCCTGTTCCTCCTCGACGCAGCGGGGGTCGCGGTGTCGACCGGCTCCGCCTGCCAGGCCGGCGTGCCCGAGGCCTCGCACGTGCTCCTCGCGATGGGGCTGAGCGAGCAGGACGCCCGCGGCGCCCTCCGGATCACGCTCGGGCACACCTCCACCGACGCCGACGTCGACGCGTTCCTCGCGGCGCTGCCCGACGCGGTCGCGCGGGCCGGCGCGGCCGGGATGGCGTCCCGCGAGCCGGCCCTCGGGCGCTGAACCGGCCTTCCTGCACAGCCGACCACGTGGCGACGGTCGCTCACCGACGGAGGTGGGTCGTGCCTCCCGGCCCAGCCGCGCCGGTAGGATCGTTGACCATGGTCGAACTGGACTTCTCCGAGCAACTCTCCGCCCTCCGCGAGACGTTCGGCAACATCCGCTCCGTGGTCGACGTCGACCGCCTGCAGCGCGAGATCGCCGAGCTCAGCGAGCAGGCCGGTGCACCCGACCTGTGGGATGACGTCGAGCACGCGCAGCAGGTGACGAGCGCGCTGTCGCACCGGCAGTCGGAGCTCAAGAAGATCACCGACACCGAGCAGCGCATCGACGACCTCGAGGTCCTCGTCGAGATGGCGAACGAGGGCGACGACCAGGAGTCCGCCGACGAAGCGCTCGTCGAGCTGAAGTCGATCCAGAAGATGATCGGCGAGCTCGAGGTCCAGACCCTCCTCGACGGCGAGTACGACGACCGACCCGCCGTCATCACGATCCGCGCCGGAGCGGGCGGTGTCGACGCCGCCGACTTCGCCGAGATGCTCCTGCGCATGTACCTGCGCTACGCCGAGCAGCACGGGTACAAGACGACCGTGATGGACACCTCCTACGCCGAGGAAGCGGGGATCAAGTCCGCCACGTTCGAGGTCGACGCGCCGCACGCGTTCGGGACGCTCTCGGTCGAGGCCGGCACCCACCGCCTCGTGCGCATGTCTCCGTTCGGCGCCGCGGGCAAGCGACAGACCTCGTTCGCCGCGGTCGAGGTCATCCCGCTCATGCCCGAGACCGAGGCCATCGACATCCCGGAGAACGACATCCGGGTCGACGTGTTCCGCTCGTCGGGCCCCGGCGGGCAGTCCGTCAACACGACCGACTCCGCCGTGCGGATCACCCACCTGCCGACCGGCACCGTCGTGTCGATGCAGAACGAGAAGTCGCAGATCCAGAACCGCGCGGCAGCGATGCGCGTCCTGCAGTCGCGCCTGCTCCTCCTCAAGAAGGAAGAGGAGAACGCGAAGAAGAAGGAACTCGCGGGCAACATCACCGCCAGCTGGGGCGACCAGATCCGCTCGTACGTCCTCGCGCCGTACCAGATGGTGAAGGACCTGCGGAGCGAGCACGAGGTCAACAACCCCTCCGCGGTGTTCGACGGCGACCTCGACGGCTTCATCAACGCGGGCATCCGCTGGCGCAAGCAGTCCGACGACGACTGAGCGGCCAGGCCGTGGCCGTGCTGCTGAACGGATCCGCGGGGACCTGAGCCGCGCGCCTCGACCCGATTCCGCGCTGGGCGACCTACCCTGAACCGGTCATGATCAAATTCGACCAGGTCACCAAGGTGTACTCGGGCAACCCGAGTCCTGCGCTCGACGACATCTCCCTCGAGATCCTCAAGGGCGAGTTCGTCTTCCTCGTGGGCGCGTCCGGCTCCGGCAAGTCCAGCTTCCTGCGCCTCGTGCTCAAGGAGGAGAAGCCCTCCCGTGGGCAGATCCACGTCCTCGGGCAGCGCCTCGGCTCCCTGTCGTCGCGCAAGGTCCCGTACTTCCGTCGCAACCTCGGCGTGGTGTTCCAGGACTTCCGCCTGCTCCCGAACAAGAACGTCTTCGACAACGTCGCGTTCTCGCTGCAGGTGATCGGGAAGAGCAAGGGCTTCATCAGCGAGGCCGTCACCGACGTGCTCAAGCTCGTCGGCCTCGCCGGCAAGGCCACCCGCATGCCGCACGAGCTCTCCGGTGGTGAGCAGCAGCGTGTGGCGATCGCCCGGGCCGTCGTGAACAAGCCGGCGATCCTGCTCGCCGACGAGCCCACGGGCAACCTCGACCCGACCACCTCGGCCGGCATCATGGCCCTCCTCGAGCGCATCAACCAGGGCGGCACCACCGTGCTCATGGCGACGCACGACGCCAGCATCGTCAACCAGATGCAGCGCCGCGTGATCGAGCTGTCGAACGGCACGATCCTGCGCGACGAGCAGTCCGGCGGCTACCAGACCCAGGCCGTCCCGATCCAGCGAGGCAACACCGTGTCGAACACCACCGGCATCCAGACCATCCCGGGGATCATCCGATGAGGCTCGGGCTCGTCATGTCCGAGGTCGGCTCGGGCCTGCGGCGCAACGCGTCCATGGTCGTGTCGGTCGTCCTCGTGACGTTCATCTCGCTGACGTTCGTCGGCACCGCGATCCTGCTCCAGATGCAGATCAACCAGATGAAGGGGTACTGGTACGACCGGGCGCAGGTCGCCGTCTACCTGTGCACCGACACCGACACCACCGGCAACTGCACCGGCGCGAAGGCCACCGACGACCAGCGCAAGCAGGTCGAGTCGCAGCTCGAGTCGTCGACGCTGAAGCCCTACATCGAGAAGTTCTACTTCGAGAACCAGCAGGACGCCTACACCCGGTTCAAGCAGCAGTTCAAGGACTCGCCTGCAACCGAGTTCGTGAAGCCGGAGTACCTCAACGAGACGTACTGGGTGAACCTCAAGAACCCGTCGCAGTCCGACGTCCTCGTGGAGAGCCTGTCCAAGGTCGCCGGCGTCCAGAGCGTCGTCGACCAGCGCGGTTACCTGCAACCGATCTTCAACCTGCTGAACGCCTCGTCGTACACCGCGATCGGCATCGCGGCGCTCATGCTCGTCGCAGCCGTGCTCCTCATCGCCACCACGATCCGACTCTCGGCGTTCAGTCGACGGCGGGAGCTCGGCATCATGCGGCTGGTCGGCGCGTCGAACCGGTTCATCCAGACTCCGTTCGTCCTCGAGGGGGTGATCGCCGCGGCCATCGGGGCGGTCCTCGCCGGCGGGGCGATCACGGCCGTGGTGTGGTTCTTCGTCCGGAACTACCTGGCGGTCCGGTTCTCCGGGACGGCGTTCATCGGCATGGGCGACGCTGCGGTGGTCGTGCCGGCGGTGGTCGTCATCGGTGTCCTGCTCGCCGGACTGTCGGCGTTCGTCGCGATCCGTCGCTATCTGAAGGTCTGACGCGGCGCCCTTACCGCGCGAGTCTCGGCTCGGCGGACAGTTCCGCGGTCTCCGTGCCGCAAAATTGTCCGCGGAGCCGAGTCTCGGGCAGGTATGAGCGCCTCGGGCCCGACCGACGCGCCGGGAAGGTGCGGCGGCGCTCCGGTGTTCAGTACGCTGGAGGGCTGCGCCGGGCACCGGGTCCGGACCGCGCATCCACGAGAGGAGTCGTCATGGCCAAGGAACGCGGTGAGAAGATCGTCGCCACGAACCGTCGCGCCCGCCACGACTACCTCATCGAGGACACCTACGAAGCAGGCTTGGTGCTCTCGGGCACCGAGGTGAAGTCCCTGCGGCAGGGGCGGGCATCGCTCGTCGACGGGTACGCCTTCATCGACGGTGGCGAGGCATGGCTCGACTCGGTGCACATCCCCGAGTACACCGAGGGCACCTGGAACAACCACTCGCCCCGGCGCAAGCGGAAGCTCCTCCTGCACAAGCAGCAGATCGTGAAGATCTCGCACAAGACGGCGCAGGGCGGCTACACGCTCGTGCCGCTGCAGATCTACTTCCACGACGGTCGGGCCAAGGTGGAGATCGCGGTCGCGAAGGGCAAGCGCGAGTTCGACAAGCGTCAGGCCCTGCGCGAGAAGACCGACAAGCGTGAGGCCGAACGGGCCATGCGCACGCGGAACCGCGTCGGCGAGTAGCGCGACGTACCTCGGTCGACTAGACTGAGGGACCGCCCGAACGGCGGACTGGTAACTCAACAGCGTGACAGTGGCTCGCACGTCCGGCCTGCACGGGGATGATCGGTTTCGACATTGCCTGTGTGCCGACGGGAAGCGGGCCGAGGACCCACGGTCATCTCGTGAACGATCCGTGGAAAACAACAAGTGCCAATTCCAAGCGCACTGACTTCGCTCTCGCTGCGTAAGCAGCCCAGCACATGAAGTCCGTCGGCCAGGTGACCGTCCCCTAACCTGATCCCGGCGTCATCCAGAGGACTTGCTGCACGGTTGCGCCTCAGGGCCGTGCGGGACTTGCACTGAGACTGGGCCCGTCGTCCAAGAAGCCGGTAGCAATGGACGGGGCCGAGCAGAACGCCTGATCCGGATACGCCCGTAGAAGACGTCGAATCGCAGCGATGGACGGGGGTTCGATTCCCCCCATCTCCACCATCTGCCGGTCGTCGGGCCACTGTCACGTCGAGTTCCGACCGGACGCCCCACTCCCACGAGTGGGGCGTTCGTCGTGTCGGACCGCACTCGTCGGTCTTCCGGGCACGACGAATACGCTCGGGCCCATCGGCGCGGAGACACGCCCGCGCCCCGACGAGAGGTGCGAGTGTGGTGCAGGAGATCGCGATCCGTGTCCGTCTGCGTGAGCAGGAGCGCCTGGCTCTGGGGGAGTACGAGCGCATCGTCGGCTCGGTCGCCACGGTCGCCGCGCTGATCCCGTGGCTACCGGACCCCGAGACGAAGCTCGTGCTCCGCGGGCGCGGTGCTGAGCCGGTCCGTGTCGAGACCGTCACGTACGGGGCGGTGTTCGAGATGCTCGTCGTCCTCGACCAGCGGTCCGCCGCCGTCGAGCGTGCCGCGGCGGTCGTCGCTGCACTCATCGAGTCGGTCCGTCACGAGCACGTCGCCGACGACGTCGCCGGTGTCGCCGGGGAACTCGACCGCCTCGACCGCTCTGCGCCACGCGGACGGTCGGTCGCGGAACGGTCGCTGCGTGCGCTCCTCGAAGGGGCCCGCGCCGATGTGCTCGCCCGTCGTACGACGACCCGGGTGCGTGCTGCGCAGGGGCTCCTCCGGCTGGCGGAGGACGGTGCTGAGCTGCTCGTCGAGCGTGTCGACGACGCGCTCGCACCCGTGGTGGCGGAGCAGGTGGTCGACGTCGCGGCGGACACGGGCGCCGCGGTCCTGGTCGAACCGGTCGACGGCGTCGTGGACGACGAGCCGACGGATGGCAACGAGAAGGGTGGCGAGAAGGAGGCCGACGAGAAGCACGGCAAGAAGCAAGCCGGCAAGAAGGACGGCAAGAAGCGGGCTGGCAAGAAGGACGGCAAGAAGGACGGCAAGAAGCAGGCTGGCAAGAAGGCCGACAAGAAGGACGGCAAGAAGCAGGCCGACAAGAAGAAGCCGGACAAGCAGGGCGGCAAGAAGAAGTAGCCTGAGTGCTTATACAGGGCGAATGTTTCCACCTCGTTAAATGATCCGGCGAGACTCCTGTCCGGTGCCATTGTCGATGCACGCGCTCCCCACGACCGCGGGGCTCGCGTCACTCGACAGGAGCAACAGTGGCAACAACGACGACACAGGCGCTGCCGGACTCCGGCCTGAAGCGCAACGTCGGCTTCATCGGCCTGATCTGGGCATCGACCGGGTCCATCATCGGATCCGGGTGGCTCTTCGGCTCGCAGGAAGCCCTGAAGACGGCGGGTCCCGCCGCGATCATCTCGTGGTTGATCGGCGGCGTGGCCGTCCTCGTCCTCGCGCTCGTGCACGCGGAGCTCGGCGGGATGTTCCCGATCGCCGGCGGCACGGCGCGCTTCCCGCACATCGCCTTCGGTGGCATCGCGGGAGCGTCCTTCGGATGGTTCTCGTGGTTGCAGTCCGTGACCGTCGCCCCGATCGAGGTCGA
This sequence comes from Curtobacterium luteum, assembly GCF_001475545.1. Classification (GTDB taxonomy): domain Bacteria; phylum Actinomycetota; class Actinomycetes; order Actinomycetales; family Microbacteriaceae; genus Curtobacterium; species Curtobacterium luteum_A. The sequence goes on from NZ_LDQC01000067.1 coordinate 7,441, forward strand.
GGCGATGATCAAGTACGCGCAGCACTGGCAGTTCGCGCATCCGTGGCTGCACACGGTCGTCGTCGACGGTGAGACGCAGCAGCTCCTCACCGGGTCGGGCATCGCGGTCGCGATCGTCCTCATGGCGGTCGTCACGGTCGTCAACCTCCTGAGCGTCCGGATCCTCGCGAACACGAACTCGGCGGCGACCTGGTGGAAGGTCGCCATCCCCTTGCTCGTCATCATCGTGCTGGCGTTCAGCGGCTTCCACGGCAGCAACTTCACCGCGGCGGACGGCTTCCTCCCCGGCGGCGCGAAGGGCATCCTCGCGGCGGTGTCGACCTCGGGCATCATCTTCGCGTTCCTCGGGTTCGAGCAGGCCGACCAGCTCGCCGGCGAGGCCAAGAACCCCAAGCGGGACATCCCTCGAGCGGTCATCGGTTCGGTCGTCATCGGCCTGGTCATCTACCTGCTGCTGCAGGTCGTGTTCCTCGGCGCGCTGCAGTCCGGCGCGATCCAGGGCTCGTGGGCCACCGCGGACTTCACCAAGTACACCGGCCCGTTCGCCGACATCGCCATGGCGGCGGGCATCACCTGGCTCGCGGTCATCATCTTCATCGACGCGATCATCTCTCCCGGGGGTACCGGGCTCATCTACGTCACGGCGACGACCCGCATCTCCTACGGGCTGAGCCGGAACGGCTACTTCCCGAAGGCGTTCGAGTGGACGACCAAGGCCGGCGTGCCGTGGGTCGGTCTGGTCACCGCGTTCGTGGTCGGCTGCGCCTGCTTCGCACCGTTCCCGTCGTGGCAGGGGCTCGTCAGCCTCATCACGAGCGCGTCCGTGCTCATGTACGCCGGCGCGCCCCTCGCGCTCGGAGCGTTCCGGAAGCGCATCCCCGAGATCGAGCGCCCCTACCGCATGCCCGCAGCGGCGGTGTTCTCGCCGATCGCGTTCATCGTCGCGAACCTCATCATCCTCTGGACGGGGTGGGACACCGACTGGAAGCTCGGCGTCGCGATCCTCATCGGCGCCGTCGTCATCGTCCTGAACAACGTGTTCCGCGGTGCCACGAGCGTGCGGCCGCGATGGGACTGGAAGGCGGCCCAGTGGTTGCTGCCCTACCTCATCGGGATGGGACTGATCGTGTTCCTCAGTGACTTCGGACCGCTGACGACCCCGGTCTTCCCGCTCTGGGTCGACATCGTCGTCGTGGCGGTGTTCTCACTGGTCATCTACTACTGGGCGATCAACTCGGCGAGCACGCGGGAGGAGATCCTCCGCACGGCCGAGGACGTCCGGGAGGTCGAGGAGTCGAACGTGGTGGAGCCCGTCCACCACTGACGGCGTCACAGCCGCTCCGAGCGACGGACGGGAGGCCCGCGGCGACACCGCCACGGGCCTCCCGTCCGTCGCCGGGCCGGCGTTCAGGCCGACACCGGTGCGTCCTTCCCGACCATGGTGAGCAACGCCAACTTCTCGGCGTCGGTCGCGCCGACCGGCGTGTACAGGACGACGTGCTGATCGCGGTCCGGCACGTCGAGTGCGACACAGTCGACGGTGACCCGCCCGACGACAGCGTTGTCGAAGGTCTTCGTCAGCGCCGGTGCTCCCTGGACGTCGTGTCGGTCCCACAGGCGGGAGAAGACGTCGCTGGCACCGCGGAGCTCGGCGACGAGCTCGGCGATCACCGGGTCGTCCGGGTACCGTGCGGCGGCGCTCCGGAGGCCACGGACGACCTCGTGCCGGAACGCCGTCCCGTCCGCTGCGCCGTAGAGGGTCTGGCCGTCCGCGAACGCTCGGCGTGCGAGGTTCCGGCCCGCGGGCGGCAGCGCGCCGAAGTCCTCCATCAGCAGCGTCGCCAGCTCGTTCCACGCGAGCACCTCGAACGCCGCGGACACGACGAAGCCCACGGCGCCTGGGAGTCCGTCGAGCGCGGCCTGCACGGTCGGGTGCACGTCACGTCGGTGGTGCGGTGCGGGGGCCGGTGCGGTGCCGGCGAGCACGTGCAGGTGCGACCGTTCCGCGTCCGTCAGCAGCAGCGCCGAGGCCAGGGCGGCGAGCACCTCGGTCGACGGTCGCGGCGCACGGCCCTGCTCGAGGCGGACGTAGTACTCGGTGGAGATGTGCGCGGCGACGGCCACCTCTTCTCGCCGGAGACCCGGGGTGCGACGACGTGGACCCGACGGCAGACCCACGTCCTCCGGTCGGAGACGCGCCCGGCGAGAGCGCAGGAAGGCAGCGAGTTCTGGTCGGTCCACGTCGTCATCCTCCTCCTGGCCTCCGCTCGGATCCTGGTACCGGTCGTACCTGGAACCGGCCGGACCGCCCGGGCGACGGTGGAGCCATGACGAACACCGACATCTCCACCACCGCATCGACGACCCCCACCGGTCCTGCGGGACTCCTGCTCGACCGCGTCGTCCTCGTGACCGGCGCGAGCCGCGGGATCGGCGAGGCCGCCGCACGACTCTTCGCCGCCGAGGGGGCCAGGGTCGTGCTGGCGGCGCGGCAGACCGACGCGCTCGACGTGATCGTGGCCGACATCCGACGTGACGGAGGCACTGCCGATGCCGTCCCGCTGGACCTCGCCGACCCCGCGAGCATCGCGGGAGCCATCGCCGCGGTCGACCGTCTGCACGGGCGGCTCGACGGAGCGTTCAACAACGGCGCGGCGATCCAGACGCCCGGTCCGCTCGACGAGACGACCGACGAGGACGTGGACCTGCAGTTCGCGGTGAACTTCCGCGGCCACTGGCGCGCGATGGTCGCGGAGGCGGCCCTCATGCGGCGGTCGGGCGGCGGCGCGATCGTGAACACCTCGAGCATCGGAAGCCGACGCGCGAACCCCGCGCTGCCGGCCTACGGAGCGATGAAGCGTGCGCTCAACAGCATCACCGAGACGGCCGCGGTCACCTGGGCGCCGCAGGGCATCCGGGTGAACGGCCTCACCCCCGGCGGGACGGCGACCCGGATGATCGACGAGTGGGAGGCGGCCAGCCCCGGGATCCGGGCGCAGATCGACGCCTCGATCCCGCTCGGTCGGATGGCGGAGCCGGAGGAGGTGGCGCAGGCGGCCTGCTGGTTGCTCAGCGACCGGGCGTCGGCCGTGACCGGCGCGATCGTCCCGGTCGACGGCGGCGCGGGGGCCTGACAGCACCGGCCGGTCAGAAGTCGAACAGGTTGCCCCGGATCCCGCCGTCGCCGTACTCCCGCCGGAGTAGCCCGCGCTGCCGCAGCACCGGCACGAGGTCGCCGAGCATCCGGTACACCTGCGCCGGGTGCAGGTCGCCCGAGAAGATGAAGCCGTCGTTGTCGGCATCGGTGCCGAGCTCCTCCACGAAGTCGGCGAACTCGTTCGCCGTGCCCACGAAGCCGTCACGGTTGCTGATCCGGCCGAGGCGGGCCTTCCGGGTCAGGAGCTCTCGGAGCGGCGCGTCCGGGGTGTCCCCGACGAGTCCGCGGATCGTTCCGGCGGAGACGTGGTCCCCGAAGGTCCCGGCGGGGATCGGCGAGTCGAGGTCGAGCGACAGCAGGTCGGTCTCGGAGTCGCTCGACCACGCGACCGCGGCGGCACGGAGGGCCTCGTCCGTCGGGTGCGCGGACGCGGCGACGAGCCGGTCGGCCTCTTCCGACGAGGACACCACGACGGGCTTCAGCACGAACAGCACGCGGATGTCGTCGGCCGAGCGTCCGGCGTCGGAGGCGGCGGTGAGCACCCGGGCCCGGTAGTCGCGGACGGCCGCAGCCGAGAGCGGCGAGAGGGCGAGCTGCACGTCGGAGTGCGTCCCGGCGAACCCGAGTCCCCGGCCGGACCCGCCGGGGGAGACGATCACCGGGTCGGTGTCGAGGGGAAGCGCGTTGAGCGGTCCGTCAGCCGTGAAGTACGCGCCCTCGTGGTGGAACGCGTCGAGCGCGTCCCCGTCCGCGAAGTGCCAGTCGGTCGGATCCCCGACGAACCCGGCGGTCCCGTGGTGCCCGTGCGGCCCCCACGAGTGCCACAGCCGCCGGATGAGCTGCAGCCACTCTTCGGCCCGGTCGTACGCGGCGTCGTGCGGCAGCGGGGCGAGGCCGGCGTGCCGGGCGCTCCCGGTGTCGGTCACCACGTTCAGGCCGAAGCGGTCACCGGACAGGTGCGCGAGCGTCGCGGCCTGCCGAGCGGCGAGGTACGGCGGCGTGAACCCGGCGTTGATCGTCGGCGCGATGCCGATGTGCGAGGTCGCGGCGAACAGGTACGGCGCGAGCAGCAGCGGGTCGTGCTTCGGTCCGCCGTACGCCTGTCGGATACGCAGGTCGAGCGTCGACGGGTTCCCGAGCGAGATCGCGTCCTCGGCGATCAGGAGGTCCATCCCGGCCTGCTCGAGCGCACGGACGGACTGCTGGTAGAGGTCGGGCTTCGTCCAGTCGTGCCCCCAGTGCCAGTCGTCGCGACCCCACGCCTGCGGACCGAACCCGCGCGAGAAGAAGTACCCGAAGTGCTGCAGATCCGCCATCGTCAGACCTCCTCGGCGATGACGCGCCCCTGCGGGACGGTGTGCGCGAGCGACGCGACCTCCGAGGCAGGGTCGACCCGTGCCTCCAGGCCGGTGACCGGGTGCGCGTCGGCGCGACCCGCGCGGATCGCGGTGAAGCCGCGGTCGAGGTCGCGGATGAGGTCCGTGACGTCCTCGATGCCGACCGACAGTCGGATCAGGCCGTCCCAGATGCCCTGCTCGGCGCGTTCCTCGGCGGTGCGGCCCGCGTGGGTGGTCGTCGCGGGGTGCAGGATGAGCGACCGGACGTCGCCGAGGTGGGTCATCCGGCTGAACAGCTGGACCGCGTCGATGAAGATGCGGGCGGCGGCTTCGCCGCCGGCGAGCGTGAACGCGAAGACGGAACCGGCACCACGCGGCAGGTAGCGCTCGGCGAGGTCGTGGAACGGACTGGAGGCCAAGCCCGCGTGGTCGACGCTCGTCACGTCCGGCTGCTGGTCCAGGTACTCCGCGATCGCCAGCGCGTTCGCGCTGTGGCGTTCGACGCGCAGGCTCAGCGTCTCGATGCCCTGGCGGAGCAGGAAGGAGTTGAAGGGTGACGGGGTCGGACCGATCCGGGAGGCGATGACGTCGCGCGCGTACACGACGAACGCGCGACGGCCGAAGCGCTCGACGTAGCTCTGCCCGCCCAGCGAGCGTTCCGGGCTCGTCAGGTGGGTCCACCGCTCGGGAGCGGCCGACCAGTCGAACCGGCCGCCGTCGACCACGACGCCGCCGAGCCCGGCGCCGTGTCCCGAGAGGAACTTCGACGCCGAGTGCACGACGATGTCCGCGCCGTGCTCCACCGGCTGCACGAGGTACGGCGTGGCGAGGGTGTTGTCGACCACGAGCGGCACACCCGCCCGGTGTGCGACGTCGGCCACGCCCGTGATGTCGAGGACGTCGTTCTTCGGGTTCGGGATGGTCTCGGCGAAGAACGCCTTCGTGTTCGGGCGGACCGCGGCGGCCCACGCGTCGAGGTCGCGGGCGTCGGCGACGAAGTCGACCTCGATGCCGAGCCGGCCGAGGTTCTGCAGGAGGAGGCCCCGGGTGCCCTCGTAGATGCTCCGCGCACTGACGACGTGGTCGCCGGCCTGCAGGAGACCGAGGAACGCGACCGTCGCCGCCGCCTGTCCGCTGCTGACCAGGATCGCCTCGGCGCTGCGCTCGAGCAGCGCGATGCGGCGCTCGACGTCGGCGTTCGTGGGGTTGCCGAGCCGGGTGTACGTGTAGCCGTCGTCCGTGCCGGCGAAACGGGCACGGGCCTGGTCGAAGTCGTCGAAGAGGAAGCCGGAGGACATGTGGATCGCGGGCACCCGTGCTCCGTGGCCGGCATCGGGCAGGAACCCGCCGTGCACCTGCTCGGTCGCGAAGCCGTGCTCGGTCGGGTGGCCGTGCTCGCCCTGGTGCTCCTCGTTGCTCATGGTTCCTCCACCGGTCGTCGGGTGTCGGAACTCTCGCACGCTGCGCTCAGTGGACAGGCGAATGCTGCGGCCGGTTACGACCCGAGGGCCAATCGGTCCCTGCCGTCGCGGCCGTGGCCGCGGACTTCTGCCACGCTGGGGACATGCTCCACGACGACGTCGACCTGGTCCTCCGCAACGTCCGACCCTGGGGCGGTGACCCGTCCGACGTCCTCCTGACCGGCGACCGCATCGCCGCGGTGGTCCCGACCGGCGCGGCAGCGGCCGACGGTGCGACCGTCGTCGACGGGTACGGCCACCTCGCGCTCCCGGGGCTCGTCAACGCCCACGCGCACGTCGACAAGAGCTGGTGGGGTCGGCCGTGGGAGTCGTACGGCGGGGAGGGCGGCACGCAGGGCCGCATCGCCCATGAGCGAGCCCGGCGGGACGCCCTCGGCATCCCGGGCGTCGACGTGGCCACCCGGGTGCTCCGCGAGGGGCTGCGCACCGGCGCCACGCGGGTCCGGACGCACGTCGACGTGGACCTCGGGGTCGGACTCCGCGGCATCCATGCGGTCCGCGCGGCCGCGGAGTCGCTCGACGACGCCGTCGAGGTCGCGATCGTGGCGTTCCCGCAGGACGGGGTGCTTCGTCGGCCGGGCGTGCTGGACCTGCTGCGCGAGGCGGCGCTCGCCGGTGCGGAGCACATCGGGGGGCTCGACCCGTCGCTCATCGACCGCGACCCCGTCGGGCAGCTCGACGGCCTGTTCGCGATCGCCGCCGACACCGGCTGTGGCATCGACCTGCACCTCCACGAGCCGGCCGAGCTCGGGGCGTTCGCGTTCGACCTCGTCCTCGACCGGGTCGAACGCGACGGGATCGCGCCCGGGAGGGTGAACATCGCCCACGGCTTCGCGATCGTCGACGTCGATCCCGTGCGGCGGCGAGACCTCCTCGCTCGGATGGCTGGGCTCGGCGTGACGATGACCACCGTCGCGCCGGTGCGGATGCGCCAGTTGCCGTTGCGCGAGTTCGACGACGCCGGGGTCCGGTTCGGCCTCGGCACGGACGGGATCCGCGACCTGTGGAGCCCCTACGGCGACGGGGACCTGCTCGGGATCGCGTGGCAGTACGCCCGGGCCGGAGGAGTCGTCCGCGACGAGGACCTGCTGCGGGTCGTCGAGCTGGCGTCGCGGGACGGTGGGGCGTTCGTGACCGACGAGGTGCACGACCTCGTGGCCGGGGCGCGGGCCGACGTGGTGCTCGTCGACGCGGAGAACCCGATGGACGCACTGGTGCGGCGGGTGCCCCGGTCACTCGTCGTCGCCGGTGGGCAGGTGTTCGACCCCGTGGCGCTGGAGCAGCACCCCTGGGAGTGAGGGCACGCCGCGGGGTGATCAGTCGGCGGTTGTGGCGTCGCTCGTCGCCCCGCGGGCGGCATCGCGTGCGGCATCGCGTGCGGCGAGGAGCCGGTGGGGGAACGTCGACGGCAGCGCGTCCGGGAGCCGGTCGACGCGGAACCACCCGACGTCGTCGCTCTCGTCGCTGACCGCGACCACGCTCGACGGGTCGACGAGCGCCACGAACCCGACGTCCCAGTGCGCCGTGCACGCCCCGAACCCGCTGTGGAGGTCGTGTCGGTCGACGTCGACGATGCGGCCGTCGAGCAGCTCGAGGTCGGCGATGCCGGACTCCTCGCGGGCCTCGCGGCGGGCGGTGTCCGCGAGGTCGCGGTCCTGCGGTTCGGGGTGCCCGCCGACCTGCACCCAGAAGCCGCCCTTCCGGTGCAGGCAGAGGAGGGTCTGCTCGAGGTCGGGGGAGAACACGAAGCACGATGCCGTCAGGTGCTCGGGGCCGCCGGCTCGTCGGAGCGCCGCGTCACCGTGCTCCGCGACGAACCGCCGTGCGGCGACGACCCCGGGGACGTCGTCGTCGGTGCGGGCGAGGGCGGTGGTGGCGTCGTCGAGGCGCATCAGTCCATCGTCGCAGGTCGCTGCGGCCGGAGCCGTCGGGCGGTGTGGTCCGTGTGTCATCGCGCGCGCGGGTCCGGGCGGCGGGGTCCGGTAGCGTCGTTGCGCTGCGCGCGGGACGACACCGTCGTCGTACGACAGCGGTGGTGTCGTTCGCTCGCGCCTGCAACTGTTGCACGCACGCGGATACGACATCGTCGTCGTCGTACGACAGCGGTGGTGTCGTTCGGCAGCGGTGCCGCCCGCCGGCCCCCGGCCGCTGCGGCCGGAACCGTCGGGTCAGAACAGGGCGCGGACGCCCGCGGCGACCGTGGTCCAGGACTCGGCGAGGGGGACGCGGGCGAGCCACACCGCGGCAGCGTTCACGACCACGAACAGGACGAACCACAGCGACGCCGGCACCCGCATCTCCGCAGCGGCGATGTGGAAGTCCGTCTGCACCCGGGCACCGGTGAGCAGCCACCGTGCGACCTGCACCACCGACCGCAACCCGTCCACGACGAAGAGCGCCCCGACCGCGGCGACGACCAGCACCGTGGCGTCCGACGGGCGCACGGCCACCCACAGCGCGAGCGCGTCGAAGCCGACCACCACGAGCAGCCCGAACCAGTTCCGGACGAACAGCAGTGCGACGATCCCCACGACCCCGAGCACGACGACCGGCAGCCACCGCGACCCGTGCAGCACCCCCGTGACGAGCAGGACCCCGGCCCAGAGCGGCGCGCTGTAGCCCGCGTACAGGTTGAGCACGCGCACGAGCCAGCGGATCGCGCCCGGCACCCGCCCGAGTTGCACCCAGGCCTCGCCGGAGCCGTCGGGGTGCAGGTCGATGCGGCGGATCTGCCCACCGAACGGCACCACCACGACGACGTGTCCGACCTCGTGCACGATGGTCGCCGCGATCCGGGCCACCCTGCCCACGACGGGCACGAACGGCAGGGCGGCCCCGACGAGCAGGGCGACGAAGACGAGGGGCGGGGCTGCGGTGGTCAAGCGACCAGCATGGCAGCCCCACCCGACGAGCGGGCTCCACGGCCAGCGCCCCGCGAGGGAACAGCCAGGCCCCGGACAGGGATCAGGTGGAGAGCACCCAGGCGACGACCACGGCGGTGGCGATGATCGTCAGCCCGGCGAGGACGGCGAGGAACACCGTCAGGCGGTTCACGGGCCGGTGCCTGGCTATTCGACCGTCACCGACTTCGCGAGGTTCCGGGGCTTGTCCACGTCGCACCCGAGCTGGAGGGCGAGTTCGCGCGCGAGCATCTGCAGCGGCACGACGGCCTCGAGCGGACCCCATGGCGCGGTGCTCGCACCCCAGGTCAGCCCGCTCGACGCCCGACCCGCGAGCGCCGGGATGTCCGAGCCCTCGCCGCCGATCGTGATCACGAACCCGCCGCGGGCACGGACCTCGGCGATGTTCGCCTGCAGCCGGTGCTCGCCGTGGTCGACGACGACGACCGGGGTGCCCTCGTCGACGAGCGCGAGGGGGCCGTGCTTCAGCTCGCCGGCCGGGTACGCCTCGGCCCACCGGTAGCTGAGCTCCTTGAGCTTCAGCGCACCCTCCGCCGCGTACGCGAGGCCCTGACCACGTCCGAGGAACAGGAAGCCGGAGGCATCCCGCACGTTCGCCACCAGGAGCGGGACGCGCTCGGCGGCGATCGCGGCGGCGTGCTCCATCCGACCGGGGAGCTCGGACAGCTCACCGACGAGCGCGGCCGCACGCGCGGTACCGATCCGCCCGGACGCGACCATCGCCGCGATCATCGCCGCCACACCGACCACGACCTGCGCGGTGAACGTCTTCGTCGCAGCCACGCCGATCTCCGGGCCGGCGTGGCAGTCGAGCACCGCGTCCGCCCGACGGGCGAGCGAGGAGTGCAGGTTGTTCGTGAGCGCCAGCACCGGGTGCCGGTCGTCGAAGCGGTCGAGCGCCCGGAGGACGTCGGCGGTCTCGCCGGACTGGCTGATCGCGACCACGAGCGTGCCCGGGCCGAGCACCACCTGGTCGGCCTCGCTCGCCACGAGGATGTCCGTCGGGACCCCGCCGATGCCGCGCAGCGCCGTGGCGATCACGTGCCCGGCGTTGAGGGACGTCCCGCAGGCCACGATCGCGAGCCGGTGGAACCCGGGCAGCCCGAGGCCCACCCACATGCTGCCGTCCACGGCCCGCCGCGCGACGCGCTCGAGGATCGACGACACGACGGCCGGCTGCTCCCCGATCTCCTTCGCCATGTGGTCCGGGTGGTCGCCGAGGTCGAGCGCGGTCGCGGCGAACGGGGACGGCGTCGGGAACGGCACCGGCACCGTGACGCCACCCGATGACCACGTCCACGACTCACCGAGTTCGACGACGTCGCCGTCCCGCAGCGCCACGAACGTCTCGCACCACTCGGCGATCGCGCCGACGTCGCTCGCCACGAAGTCACCGCGGGCCGACCGTGCCACCACGAGCGGCGAGCGGTCGGCCGCGACGACCATCCGACCGTCGCGGGCGTCGAGCACGACGACCGCCCACGAGCCCTCGAGCTGCGCGGTCGCGATCTGCACCGCCAGCATGAGGTCGGGGTCGACCGCGAGGGCTCGCTCTACGAGGTGCGCGATGACCTCGGAATCGACGTCGGACCGGAACACGTGCCCCTGTCGCTCGAGGGTCGCACGCAGTTCGTCGGCGTTCTCGACGATGCCGTTGTGCACGACGCTCACCCGGCCGCCGCAGTCGGCGTGCGGGTGCGCGTTCGCCTCGCGGACGGCGCCGTGCGTGGCCCACCGCGTGTGGCCGATGCCGACCCCCGTGAGCGCGTCGCCCGAGCGCGCGGCGACGAGGGTCCGGAGGTCACCGACACGGGACACGGACCGGACCGTCTCGGTGCCGCCGGTGGCCGTCCGGACCGCGATGCCGGCCGAGTCGTAGCCGCGGTACTCGAGTCGCTCGAGGCCGTCGAGCAGGTAGGGGCTCACGTCGTCACTGACGCGGGCCGCGATGATGCCGCACATCGGGCGTCCCTTCGGGTCGGGCACTGCTGGGGTCGTGCTGGGGATCGGCACCGACCGCCGTCGGGTCTGCCGCGCGCTCGGTCCGCCGGCTCGGGGCCGCCGCCCGTCCCCGGATCAGGCGAGGACGGACGACGGCGGTCTGGTGAGCCGACGGTTCGGGTACCGAACGGGGTACCGCGGTCGGGCTCCCGGAGGAGCACGGCGGTCGGTGCAGGAGAAGCGTCACCCGCGCCCGGCGACCAGGGCAACCACGTCGGGCCGCTCTTGCGGTTCCCCGCGCGGGCACCGCACCGCGCGTGCGGCCGTGCGGAACCCCGCATCCGGGGGGCACTCGCCCCCGGCACGGGGCACGCAGACGACGGACGGGAGGCCCG
>NZ_LDQC01000068.1 GCF_001475545.1 Curtobacterium luteum
CGCGGAACTGTCCGCCCAGCCGAGTCTCGGTTCGTGAGCACGTGACGGACGAGAGGCGCGGTGCGGGCTGGCACCGTGCCTCCCGTCCGCAGGTCGGTCGCGTCAGCGACGGCGGGTCGCGTCCTCGACCTCGCCGACGAGCTCCTCGAGGATGTCCTCGAGGAAGAGCACGCCGAGCGTGCGCCCCTCGGCGTCGAACGCCCGCGCCACGTGACGACCGGCGCCCCGCATGGTCGCGAGGGCGTCCTCGAGGTCGGTCTCGGTGTACAGCGAGATGAGCTGCCGGATGCGCTTCGGCGGCACCGGGTCGTCGTACTCGTCCGGGCGCAGGTCGATGACGTCCTTCACGTGCACGTAGCCCGTGGGGGAGCCGTCGTCGCCGACGAGCACGTACCGGGAGAACCCGCGCTGCGCCACCGCCCGCTCGACGTCGCCGGGGGTGGCGTCCTCGGGCAGGGTCACGAGTTCGGCCATCGGCACCGCGATGTCCTTGACCTGCTTCTCCGTGAACTCGAACGCCATCCGGAGCGTGCCACCGTTGTCCACGAGGGTGCCCTCGCGGCGGGACTGCTCGACGATCGTCTGCACCTCTTCGACGGTGAAGGCGCTGACGGCCTCGTCCTTCGGCTCGACCTTGAACAACCGGAGCACGCCGTTCGCCGCCTCGTTGAGACCGACGACGACCCAGTGCAGCCCGTGGCCGATGTACCAGAGCGTCGGCACGAGCATGAGCGCCGCGCGGTCGGGCATCGAGAAGGAGATGTTCTTCGGCACCATCTCGCCGAACACGACGTGCAGGAACGACACGAGCAGCAGCGTGAAGACGAACGCGACGACGCCGATGACCTCGACGCTCCACCCGGTGAGGTGCAGCGGCCCCTCGAGCAGGTGGTGGATCGCCGGCTCGGAGACGTTGAGGATGAGCAGCGAGCAGACCGTGATGCCGAGCTGGGTGGTGGCGAGCATGCGGGTGGCGTGCTCCATCGCCCAGAGGGTCATCTGGGCGGCCTTCGACCCGGCCTCGGCCCGCGGCTCGATCTGCGACCGTCGTGCGGAGATCACGGCGAACTCGGCGGCGACGAAGTAGGCGTTGCCGAGCAGCAGCACGACGAGCCAGAAGATGCCCCACCAGTCGGAGGCGGAGGAGGCGGACTCGCCGGCGGCGAGGACGGTGACGGTGGTCATCGGGTGCCGCCCTTCGTGGTCGTGCGGGTGGTCGTGCTGTCGACGGTCGGCGTGGACTTCGTCGCGGGGATGATGATCGCGGTCGCGGGGGACTGCGCGGCGGGCTCGGACGGTGGGGGCGCGGTCGGTGTGTACCGGATCCGGTCGACTCGGCGGCCGTCCAGGCGCTCGACGCGGAACACGCCGCCGTCGATGGGGACCTCGTCACCGACGACGGGCAGGCGCCCGAGCGTCGACATGACGAACCCGCCGACGGTCTCGTACGGACCGTCCTCCGGCACCCGGACCCCGGCGCGGTCCTCGAGCTCGTCGGGGCGGAGGAGCCCGGGGAACGTCAGCCAGCCGCGGGAACGGACGACGTCGATGCGGGCGCGGTCGTGCTCGTCGGACACCTCGCCGACGATCTCCTCGACGAGGTCCTCGAGCGTGACGACCCCGGCGGTGCCGCCGTACTCGTCGACGACGATGACCATCTGGTAGCCGCGGCTCCGGACCTCGGCGAGCAGGGCGTCCCCTGGCATGGTCTCGGGTACGCGCTCGGCATCGGTCATGAGCGCGCCGACGGGGACCTCGGGGCGCTTCTCGCGGGGGACGGCGACCGCCTGCTTGACGTGCACGATGCCGACGACGTCGTCGGCGTCCTCCTCGATGACGGGGAACCGGCTGAAACCGGTCCTCCGGGCGAGGGCGAGGACGGCCTCGGCGGACTCGGACACCCGGATGGTGGACAGGCGCGGCCGCGGCGTCATGACCTCGCCCGCGTCGAGCTCGGAGAACGAGATGGTCCGTTCGAGGAGGGTCGCGGTGTCCTGCTCGAGGGAGCCCTCGGACGCGGACCGGCGGAGCAGCGAGGTGAGCTCCTCCGCGCTGCGGGCTCCGGACAGCTCTTCCTGGGGCTCGATCCCCATCGACCGCAGCACGGCGTTCGCGGTGCCGTTGAGGACCGCGACCGCGGGCTTGAACACCGTCGTGAACGCGATCTGCAGCGGGACGACGATCTTGGCCGTCTGCAGCGGCAGCGCGAGCGCGAAGTTCTTCGGGACGAGCTCACCGAGGATCATCGAGAGCAGCGTCGCGATGACGAGTGCCACGATCGATCCGACCGTCTCGACCACGGCCTCGGGCAGCTGCATCGCGAGGAACGGCGCCTCGAGCAGCGTCGCGATCGACGGTTCGAGCAGGTACCCGGTGAGCAGCGTGGTCAGCGTGATGCCGAGCTGCGCGCTGGAGAGGTGCGTCGAGGTGACCTTCAGCGCACCGATGACCGGCGTGAGGCCGGACTCGCCCCGGTCGCGACGGGCCTCGACCTCGGCGCGGTCGAGGTTCACGAGCGCGAACTCAGACGCGACGAAGACACCGGTGCCGAGCGTCAGCAGGATGCCACCGATCAGCATGACGACGTCGATCGGACTCATTCTTCACCCCCCGGACCGTGCGGGGAGGAGCTGCTCACCGTGTGAGCGGCGGATGAGTGGGAGGGCGAAGAGGCATTCGGAGGATCGTCCACAGTGCCCATCATCGTACCGGGTGGGCGTCGGGAAGCCGAGAGGACGTACAGGACGGGTCAGGCGGTCACCCGGGCCCGGTGGTACTGCTGCGGCTCGTAGTCCACACGCACCCCGAGCTCCACCGCCGCGCGCAGGGCGAACGACGGGTCGCGGAGGAACTCCCGGCCGACCATGACGACGTCGGCCTGCCCGGTCGCGACGACCTGCTCTGCCTGGAACGCCTCCGAGATCATCCCGACCGCGATCGTCCCGATCCCCGCCTCGCGCTTGACCGCCGCGGCGAACGGCACCTGGTAGCCCGGGCCGACGGGGATCGGCGCGCTCGACACGTTCCCGCCCGTCGAGACGTCGGCGAGGTCGGCGCCGTGCTCGGCCGCCCACCGCGCGACCTGCACGGTCTCGTCGAGCGTCAGGCCGCCGTCGACCCAGTCGGTCGCGGAGAACCGGACGACGACCGGGAAGCCCTCGCCGACCTCGGCGCGGACGGCGTCGAGCACCTCGAGGAGCGCGCGGGCGCGGTTCTCGAGCGATCCGCCGTAGTGGTCCTCGCGGTGGTTCGACAGCGGGGAGAGGAACTGGTGCAGCAGGTAGCCGTGCGCGGCGTGGAGCTCGACGAGGTCGAAGCCGGCGTCGACCGCGCGACGGGCGGCTGCGGCGAAGGACAGTGCGACGACCCGGACGTCCTCGGCCGCGAGCTCGCGGGGCTCGGCGTAGCCGTCGAAGGCATCCGCCGAGGGGGCGACGGTCTGCCAACCGCCCTGCTCGACCGGCACCGATCCGTGCTCGGACTCCCACGGGCGGAAGGTCGAGGCCTTGCGGCCGGCGTGTGCCAGCTGGATGCCGGCGGCCGCGCCCTGCGAGTGGACGAAGTCGACGATCGGACGGAACGCGTCGCGCTGCTCGTCGTTCCAGAGCCCGAGGTCCTGCGGGCTGATCCGCCCCTCGGGGACGACGCCCGTGGCCTCGACCACGACCGCGCCGGCGCCGCCCTTCGCGAACGACCCGAGGTGCACGAGGTGCCACGGGGTCGGGACGCCGTCCTGGGCCTCGACCGAGTACTGGCACATCGGGGACACCCAGATGCGGTTGCGGACGGTGAGGTCGCGGATGGTGATCGGCTCGAACAGGACGTGCGTCACGCGGGTGCTCCTTCGACGGTCGCCGCCAGGTCCTGCAGGAAGGTCCGCAGGCCGGCGGGGGACGTGTAGTGGTGGCCGACCGCCCCGATCGCTTCCGCGCCGGCGGCGTTCTCGGCCCTGTTGTCGACGAACACCATCTGCTCGGGTGTGATTCCCAGTCGGTCGCAGGTGTCGCGGTAGATGGACGGGTCGGGCTTGAGCACGTGGTCCTCGGCGCTCACGACGACGGTCTCGAACAGCGACCCCATCGGCGACCGGCGGTACGGGTCGCCGAAGTCGAACCCGGCGTTCGAGAGCAGCGCCAGCCGGGTGCCGGCGTCGTGCAGCTCCTCGACGATCGCGAGGGTCTCCGGCTCGACCTCGAACCAGCCGGTGAAGTCGATCGCCCAGAACCGGTGCACGTCCGTGACGCTCCAGGTCCGGCCGACGCGCGCACCGATGGCCCGCCAGTACGCGAGCACCGACAGGTCCCCGCGGTCGAGGTCGTGCCGGAGCTCCTGGTAGACGGGGAACAGCTCGTCCGCGGGCACACCGGTCGCGGCGACGAGGGCGTCCCGCGACGCGTGCGGCGTCCTGCTGATCACCTCCCCGTAGTCGAAGACCACGACGCGACCGGGGAGGAACAGACTCATGCACCCCACCGTACTGTCGGGACGATGAGCGATCCCGTGCCCTTCCGACCGTCCGACGCCGCCCCGTGGATCACCGTGCCGCACGGGGAGTCCACGAAGTACCGCCGCGGGGTCCTCGGCGTCGCGACCGGCTCCGACCGGTACCCGGGGGCGGCCGTCCTCGGTGTCGACGCGGCCGTGCACACCGGCGTCGGCATGGTCCGGTACGTCGGCCCGGACCGCGCGACCGACCACGTCCTCACCCGTCGTCCCGAGGTCGTGTCCGGCGTCGGCCGGGTGCAGGCGTGGCTCGTCGGCTCCGGCATCTCCGCCCCGTCGCTCGACGACCTCGACGCATCCACCGCCGACGCCTTCCGGCACGCCTCCGACGACGGCGTCCCGGTGGTCGTCGACGCCGGCGCGATCCCGCTCGTCGACCTCGGCCCGCTCGCCGTGCTCACCCCGCACGCCGGCGAGGCCGCGTCCCTCCTCGGCGAGTCCCGTGAGGACGTCGAGGCGGACCCGGCCGCCGCGGCACTCCGCGCCGCCCGGCAGACCGGCAGCGTCGTGCTCCTCAAGGGCGAGCAGACCCACGTCGTGACGCCCGACGGCGCCGTCGCGCTCGTCGCGTCCTCCGCGACGCCGTGGCTCGCGACCGCGGGCGCCGGGGACGCCCTGGGGGGCGTGCTCGGCGCGCTCGTCGCCGCACGGCAGGGCCTCGCCGAGTCCGCGGACCGGCGGCTCGAGCCGTCGGACCTGGCGCACCTCGCGGCGACGGCGGCCGTCGTGCACGGGCTCGCGGCGCGCCGCGCCTCGCGTGGCGGCCCGTTCCCGATCACCGGGCTGATCGAACGGGTGAGCGGCGTCGTCCGGGACCTCGCGGTCGACGGCGACGCGGAGGAACCGCGGTAGCCGCCCGGCACGAGGTGCCGCTGCCCGACGACGGATCCGCTGTCGGACGACAGCGGATCCGTCGTCCGTTGCAGACGCGGGCAGCCCGTGGCGACGAGGACCGACGTCGCGGTCGTCGCACGACAGCGGGCAGGTCGTTCCGCTGCGGTGGACGCGAGCACACGACGGCCGGGAGGCACGGGTCGGGCCCGCACCGCGCCTCCCGGCCGTCATCCGGTCACCTCCGACGCCCTTGTCGGCGTTCCCGCACGGCTGGGTCGGTACGCTCGTCCGGTGCAGCGGAGAGCCTGGGTCGAGCCCGTCCTGTTCGGCGCGGCGTTCGTCGCCGTCCACGCCGTGCTGTGGTGGCTCACGACGACCTCCGGCAACCTGCCGCTCGGCGACGTGACGATCACCTACCGTCGCTGGATCGAGACCGGTCAGCAGTCACACGTCTGGGTCGGCGTCGACCAGGTGTGGGTGTACCCGATCCTCGCGATCGTCCCGATGGCCGCGGCGGCGCTCGGCGGTGTCGCGTCGATCGGGACCGGGTGGCTCGTCCTCATGGTGCTGCTCGACGCCGTCGTCTGCGTGGTGCTCTGGCGGTTCCGGGCCCGCGTCGGCGCCGTCCGGATCCGCGTGGTCTGGTGGTGGCTCGTCTTCCTGCTCGCCCTGGGTCCGATCGCGCTCGGCCGCATCGACACGGTGGCGACCGTCCTCGCGCTCGCCGGGCTCGCGTTCGTGGTGTGCCGGCCGGCGGTCGCGTCGGTGCTGTTCACGCTCGCGGCGTGGACCAAGGTGTGGCCGGCGGCGCTCGTCGGGGTCCTCGTGCTCCTGCGTCGCGGACACCGACGCGGCGTGCTCGCGGGTGCCCTCGTGACGACCGCGCTCATCGTGCTCGTCGACGTGCTGTACGGCGGTGCAGCGTACCTGTTCTCGTTCGTCGGGCAGCAGAGCGGCCGTGCCCTCCAGATCGAGTCGCCGCTCGCGACGCCCTTCATGTGGGCGGCGGCCTTCCGTGCGCCCGGTGCGGCCGTGTACTACGACCGGGAGATCCTGACGTTCGAGGTGTCCGGCGCCGGGACCCACGCCGCCGCCGCGGTGTCGACGCCGCTCATGGCGCTCGTCGTGCTCGCCGGGGTGGTCCTCGCGCTCCTGGCCGTGCGGCGCGGCGCACCCCGGACGCAGGCGGCGCCGCTCCTCGCGCTCGTGCTCGTCGCCGCGCTCGTCGCGACGAACAAGGTGGGGTCGCCGCAGTACATCGGTTGGTTCGCGGTCCCCGTGGTGTGGGGCCTCGTCGCCGGACGGGCGAGCGCACGGCGCTTCCTGCCGATCGCGCTGCTCGCGCTGCCGACGGCGTTCCTGACGCAAATGATCTACCCCGGGTACTACGACCAGGTCCTCACCGTGCAGCCGTGGATCCTCGTGGTGCTGACGCTCCGGAACGTGCTCGAGGTCGTCCTGCTCGTGTGGGGGATCGTCGGACTGGTGCGGCTCGGGTCGGGCGCCTCGTTGTCGGGTGCCTCGTCGTCGGGCGGCCCGTCCTCGGGCGCGGCGCGCTCGGTGCGTCAGCGGGGCAGGATGGACGCATGATCGTCGCGTTCTCCGTCGCACCGTCCGGTGGTCCCGCCGCAACCGAGGACGGCTCCGTGCTCGACGCCGTGGCCGCCGCGGTCCGGGTCGTCCGCGAGAGCGGTCTCCCGAACCGCACCTCGTCGATGTTCACCGAGCTCGAGGGGACGAGAGTAGCGCAAATGGACATGAAGGAGGCCGCGTGATGCTAGTCGCGTTCAGCGTTTCACCGAGTGGCAACGGCCGCGAGGACGGCTCGGTGCACGACGCCGTTGCGGCGGCCGTCCGGATCGTGCGCGAGAGCGGGCTCCCGAATCGCACGACGTCGATGTTTACGGAGATCGAGGGTCCGGACTGGGACTCGGTGATGGACGTCGTCAAGCGGGCGACGGAGGCGGTCGCACCGTTCGGGAGCCGCGTGTCGCTCGTGCTGAAGGCAGACATTCGCCCGGGCTACTCCGGCGAGCTCGACGCGAAGGTACAGCGTCTCGAAGCGGAGCTCGACAGTTAGGAGCGGAGTCATCTGATGCCAGAGGTGCGGGGTCGTTGCTGTTGCAGCGACCCGCGGCTCGGAAGGCGCGGCTCGAAGCCGACTTCAAAAATCAGGTGGCAGGGTGTCATTATGGCATTGAGCGACCACCCGACGGCGGCGGACCGTGTGCAGCATTTTCTAGCTACTGTCTCCGATTACGAACGCTTGAACGTTGCGATGCCGATCGGTAGGAGTATCAATCTGCTCGGTCACTCGGACGAAGCCGAGCGCTGGAAGGTGGTCACACACGCTCTGCTCCTCCGGAAGTACTTCGCGAAGACTGACAACCTGTACCTGACGGAAGTCGTCAGGGCGGCGCGTGCGTGCGTCGTAGGCGAAGACCTCCCGGCGCGAACATGGAACGAGATGGAGCAAAACGTCGCCGTCATGCAAGGTGGGTTTGGAAGCTCGTTCGGAGACAGCCCGAAGGTGTATCAGGACGACGAACTGTTGATGGCGCAGCTCTATGGGCGGTTCCTGCACGGCGACTTCGGTAAGTGGCAGACCAGTGAGATGGCCGGGGACCGGGGGAGCGACACCGCGGTCTTCCACGCCACTGTCAATCGGGCCGACCGGGTGTTGAAGCTCGCGCGGTGGCTTCGGCAAGGAGCCGAGGAAGGGCATCTAGCGTACTGACGCTGACCTCGTCGTCATCACGTTGTGGTGCTTCATGGCGGAGCGCCAGACGGAGGCCTAAGGCGGGTACCCGTAGTCGTAGCCATTCAGAATGAGGATGACACCCGGTTGCGCCGGACCGCCCCGTCCTGGCCGTGGGCCTGGCATTCTCGGTGTGGACATATGACCGGATCACGAAGCGCCCGGCGTCCACTTCTCAGCGCCCCCAGCTTTTGACGAGAGGCTGGAGGGCGGTGCCGTCGATGACGCTACGTAGCGGAGTGTCGAAGCGTCGAGGCAGTCGTGTCACGTGCCGCCGACGCCGAACGGCAGAAGGCCCCCTCGCAAAAGCGAAGGGGCCTTCTGGTGTCAGTGCGACTACCGGCGGTCGCGAATTACTGCGCCTGCCGCGGCGGCGAGGACCGCGAGCGCAGTACTCGTCACAACCTGCTGCCGCTCCCACACACCTAGGGCGTGTCCGGTCGAACCGTGCTGCGGCGCGGAGCTGCGGTAGCCCGGCGGCGAAAGTTGAGGCAGAATCAAGGCGAGGGAAGAGGTGGCAGTGTACTTTTCAGAGGCCTACGAGATCGAGCTAGGGACCGACGACGACTGGTTCGATCCGATCCTGGAGGAGGACACGCAGCTTTTTGTCGATCCGTTCCTCGTCTTCGCAGAAACAGAGGGCAGGTGGGCGGATTGTGATGATCTTTTAAGCGGCCACTTCGAGAGGGGCTTCCGGCTACTCGCCGGACATCACCAAAACCCCGAAAGCGTTCAGTATCGCAAGACAATCGACATGATGCTCTTCCCAGAGCCGTCTGAGATTGGTCTGGGTTACGTAGCTTCAGGCTCCAAGGGGTCGGGCACGGGGCGGGGATTTGCGCGGCGAATAGTCGGCGCAATGGCTCTCGCAATAGAAGCAGGGCTCGCTGATCTCCATCGCTTCGAGGAACTTAGCCTGCTCGTCGAGAAAATCGGGCGCGATCGGATATCGGACATTTCGTGCAATCTGCTGAAACAGCGACTGGTGAGATATACGCAATCCATCTGCGAGCGCCACGGGATTTCTCTGGAGAAGTTCAAGGTGAAAAACGCTTCTTTTGACGAGCAGCGTCTTCGTTGGGTTGAATTGGAGGTGGATTTACCCAAAAATCCGTCTACCGGTGCTCCAGTGATTTTGATCCCGAAGCGTTTTCTTCGTGAGTTGCCGACGCTGAACTCCTCAGACTGGTGGGACTGGGTTGAACCTAGCTTTCGCGATGACGTCAATTGGGATACTAGTCGTAAGCTTTCAAAAGCAGACATTGTTGACTTGGCGCGCAAGCACCCAGACCTCGTGCGGGAGTGGACTGAGGCTCGGAGTGGCGATGAGCCGCACCCTTATGACGTCGATCGAGACCCCGAGGGATTGCACAGTTGGCAGGCTCAGGCGCGGGCGGCTGCATCAAGCGACCCGATTGACGATTCGATATCGCGACTGAGTTTGGATGAAGTGGTCGGGCTCGTCAATGAAAAGTTCCGACACTTTGTGGAAGATCGCGGTGGATGGGAGTTGCTCTGGAATGATGACACGTCGGCGCCAAAGCGCGAGACTTCAATTCAACTGCTCTACCGTGGAGTGGTCGAAGCCTACTGCGAGGCGGCGCAAGTATTCGTAGATCGTGAAGTCAATCTCGGGCGAGGGCCCGTAGACTTCGTGTTCACTGGATCGACCCGTCGATCTCTGCTGGAGATAAAGAAGTTCAAGAATGGGCGGTTCTGGGATGGGCTTGAGCATCAATTGATCTCCTATCTGAAAAGCGAGCGCTGCAAATCCGGGTGGTTCCTCGCGGTGCGATTGTCGGACTCTCGGACAGAAGCGCGGCGCCATGCCGCTCTTTCCTCCCGCACTAACGCCCTTAGGAAGTCGACTGGCTTCGACTTGCACAGCCTGGCGATCGACGCTCGAAGGCCGAAATCGGCGAGCAACCTTGGTCACGGCGAAGAGTCCGAAGCGCCCGATGTTGATCCAGAGGAGTTCTAGCTGCCATCCGCGGACGGACTCTCGCCCTAACCACTGCAGAAGGCCGGTAGGCGCACCCGCCTGCGTATCGGAAGCCAGGAGGGGCGGAGCGCATTGGCCGAGTCGGAAGGCGGTCATGGTCGCGAGGCAGTGCCGCGAGGGGTGGGGTGAGGTATTCCTCGAATCGCCACGTGCATTGGTGTCGTGAACTGCATCGGCGCTGAAGCGTCTATGCGCGCAAATGTCAGCATCTGAGATCGACACGCGGGGACTAGGGAGTATCGTGAATTTTTGGGGCACAATCACTGCGGGAGACTGGTTGACGCTCGCCGTGGCGGTGGTGGCAGGGCTGGGTAGCGGTTACGTCGGCGCGCGCATAGCGGCGAAGTCTTCGGAGGAGCTCGCTGCATTGGCGCGTGATGGGGAGGCGGAACACGCTCTCCGTAATTTCCAACGCGGCCTCCGCGACCGTGCGATCGAGCTAGAGGTTGAGCTCACACAGGACGGTGATGTTGTGTTCACTCGGACGTCGCTCGACGCGCTCGGTGAGTTGCGCGCGCTGGCGTACCCTCACGTTTCTCGTCTGGGCAGGGAGAGTCATACGCTCGTTGAAAAATCGACGTTCAGCGGGGACAGCTATGGATCAAGCGATCCGACGCTCCCGATCAACAATCTTTGGGATCGCGCGGAGAGGTTGAAGCGCGCGATCGATGCGGCATTTCCCCCGGATAATGCTTGAAACCCTCAGACCCGCGCTTGCCGGGAGTCGCTATGCCGTTTCGGTAGAGCGGGGTGGGGGGTGAGGGGGAGTCACCCCCCACCCTCGCGAGCACTGGGCCCAGCTCAGACGAGGCCCGGATGCGGCTCCGGTGCCCAGGTGGGGGCTGCCTTCGGTCGTCGTGCCGAGGCACCTTCCGCGCTGCTCTTGCGCGCGTGATGCCAGCGGCACAGAGCGTGGAGGTTGTCGAGCGAGTGGTCGTCGCCGTGCTCGACGTGGTCGCAGTCTGTAGCGTGCTCGTTGCATCGCCCGCCGAGACTGTCGAGTGCTTGGCACCACCGCCTCGCGTGGGCCAGGACAGCGGCACGGCGGCGGCGCCAGTCCGCAGGCAGGCGCGAGCGCCGGTCGCTCGTCGCCCAGCCACTCACCGGCGGTCGCCCTCCCACTGAGCGACGGCCCCCTCCAGGGTGCGGAGGGACCCTTCGAGGGCCTGGGCGGTGCGCTCCAGCATGAGCTCTGCCTCGGCAGCGCGCCGAGCAAGCGTGAGCCGGTCGATCGACGCGACGGTCTCGCCGACGGGGTCCTTCACCCCGAGGGCCGAGGCGAGGGCGAACGAAGCACGACCGGCCGGTGGCGAAGCCATTGCCTCGTCGACCGCGGCGAGAGCCAATGCGAGTCGCAGCGCGGCGTCGGCGTGGCGCCGAACCTGGGCCGGAAGCGGGGGCCGGGACGGCGTCGCTCGGCTGAGGACGTCGGCCGTCATCGGACGCCCGCCCGTGCTCGCAGCGCGGCGGCGACTGTCGCCGGGCTGAACTCCGGTGTCGGCTCGCCACCGTGGCCCGGCGTGAGGTCCGGGGCTGGGCGGACAGGGACTTCGGCGCTTGGCGTCGGCTCCTCGGCCGGTGCTGGGGCTGCCGCGGCTCCTGCGCGAGAGAGCTTTTCCGCCTTCGCGAGGATCACCTCCTCGGTGTCGCCGGAGAGGAACTCGACGAGCTCCTCGGCGATGGAGTGCTTCCGGAGGGCGCGCTCGGTCCAGAGCGAGCGCTCCGCGTCGGCGGCGCGCTTCTCGGCGGCGGTGAGCTTGCCCTCGGGGTCGGCGTCCTTCGCGGCCTTCTCTGCGTCTCCGCGCGCCTGGCGCTCGGTCGCGAGCTCGGTCGTGAGGGTGTCCTTCTCGCCCTGGAGCTTGTCCTTATCGGCGCGGAGGTTCTGGACGAGGGTCCAGGCGCGCTCGGCGTCGAAGTCGTCGCCCCACGGCGGGGTCGAGGTGTCGGTCGAATCGGTCATTCTGTGTGTCCTCCTGGGACGCGAAAGCCCCGGACCTGCCGGGGCTTGGGGTGGGGTGAATTACGCCTCGGACGTATGAACGGTCCGGCGCGTGTCGCTCTCGCGGTAGGCGCGGCGGGCGCGCGAGGCGGTGCGCTCGACGCGCTGCTCGGCGGCACGGCGTTCGCGCTCGAAGGCGAGCTCCTCGTCGAGGACGGTCTCCGGCGTGGTGCCGCGGCGCGCGGCCTCGGCGCGGAGGCGGGCCTGGGCCGCCGGAGAGACGTCGGCGAGGGAGCGCACGGGGTGAGCGCGCTCGACGGCCGCGACGACCGCGACGATGGTTTCGAGGTTCGGCATGGGGTCTCCTATCAGGCCGCGTTGGTCAGGACACGCACGGCGCCCGCGTCCGGCTTCAGGGCCACGGTGCCGTCCTCGTTGTCGACGGCGAGCGGCATGGCCGAGACGCCGACGAACGCGCTCACGGTCGAGGTGTCGACGGCGAGGCTCGGGTCGTATGCACGGATGTGACGGAGGGCGAAGCCCTCGGCCTTCACGCTGGCTCCATGCGGAGCCCCATCGGGCACACGCGGGGCGCGGACGACGAGGGCGAAAGCCTCGGGGATGAAGGCCACGATCTCGTCGGACGCAAGGCGCGTCGACTCGACGATCTGGAAGCCGCGGACCTTGCCGTCGGCGTCGAAGGTCGTACCCGAGGAGCCGACCGGCCCGTCGAGGAGGTCCGTGTAAACGCCCGAGCCGACAGCGGCGATCAGGGTCGCCTCCGTGGGGACGCCGTTGTCGCGGAGCTGCTTCCGAATGGCCGTGAAGACACGTGCGGGGGCCGCCGGGTCGTAGGTGAGCTCGGTCGTCGGCGTTGCCTTCATCGTCGTGGCGACGGTGCGCTCGACGTAGTTCACGATCGAGTCCGCCTGCGGCAGGAGAATCTGCTTCGCGAAGTCGGTCACTTCGAGGTCCATGTCACCCTCGGACAGCACGACGCCGTTGTAGGCGTGCGTGGAGAGCTTGACGTCGATCGACTGCTCGGTGATCGAGCCGCGGGTGAGCGGAGTCGTCGTGTCTTAGATGCCGCGGGTCTGCGCGGCAATCGCGCCAGGGACGCGAATCTTCACGGTGTCGCCGCTGCCGAGGTTGAACTCGGCTTCTAGGTCGCGGTGCAGGAGCGCGGCGAGGCCGAGCCCCTTCCCGACGAGCTCGGCGGCGGTCCCGGCGATATTGTCTGGCGTGAGCAGGGTGTTAGGCATGGGTTCCTAGAGGTAGGAGGACCGGGCGGCGGTTGCGCGTCCGGGCGCGGGTAGGTGGGTCAGACGCCGAAGAGGCGTCGGACGTGCGAGGCGATCTCGCGGAGCTCGGCGTCTGCGGCGGAGCGTGCGACGGCGTCTCCCCAGAGGGCCGCGGCGTCGCGATCGGCGAGGGCCTTCGTCTGGCGGAGCAGGAGGGT
The DNA here is from genome assembly GCF_001475545.1 of Curtobacterium luteum. Classification (GTDB taxonomy): domain Bacteria; phylum Actinomycetota; class Actinomycetes; order Actinomycetales; family Microbacteriaceae; genus Curtobacterium; species Curtobacterium luteum_A. The sequence goes on from NZ_LDQC01000068.1 coordinate 13,496, forward strand.
TGTTGCGGCGGCGTCGCGGGCCGAGTCGAGGTCGCGGTCGCCGCGGAGACGGGCGACGCGGCACGTCGAGTTGCAGTAGCGGGCCGTTGGGCGCCGATCGGCGGCAAGCCGGGCGCCACAGGTGGCGCATGAGCGGTTCACGGTGGCGGCTCCAACGTTGGTAACGGAATGAGGGTCAGGAGAAACGCCCACCCTCGCCGGGTAGGGCAAGGGTGGGCGTCGTCCTCCGGGAGCGACCCCTTCACAAGCCCGAGGAGGGGTCGGAAGAGAAGGGGGCCAGTGGCGCGGCGAACTATGCCTTCGGGCGAGGGCGCCGCCGACAGGACCGACAACGGCGTTCGAGGCCGTCTTCGGCCGTTGCGTCCGCGCCGAACCCCGAGAGGGGTTGCGGCTCGTTGCACCAGACACACGTCTTCCGCGCCACTGCTCGGCGCCGCTGGCGGCGGGCAAGCCCCGCTAGGGCGATCGCGGTTACGACGCCGGGCTCGTCGGGGTCTTCGAAGGCGAGGGCGGCGCGCCGGATGCGGTCCTCGGGGGTGAGCTCGGCGCTCACTTCCCCGCTACCTTTCGTCGAGCTCGGCGGTAGACGCGTTGATAGCAGGTGGTGCAGCAAGGAACGCCGTCGACTGGGTCTGCTGGCGTGTACTCGCCGTCCGTGTCGCCATACCACCGCCGGGACGCGGTGACGCGGACGGCGGGACCGTACGGGCCGCCGCGAAGTGCGCAGAGCTGGCAGGGCATGCCCATGTCGGCAACCCGAAGGCGGCTCATTCGTCACGGCCCCGTGACGGCAGTGACGAGGTGTCGCTCTCGCCCAGTCTCTCTACTTCTTGTTGACACCAAGAGAAGAGATAGGAGGCGGGCATTAGTCGACCACTTCCGTCACCGGACCGAAAGCGCGGCAGGCGCGGCGGATGGGCCGCGCGCAGGGGCGCGAGGGCGTTGGGTACCTGCATGGTGCTTCTCTCTCTGAGTGTCCGCGGAGAGCGGAGGACTGGAACACAGAGGAAGGGGGCCAGTGGCGTCGAGCTGCTCATGCGCAATAGGAGCGCGAGCGCGCGGAGGCGCCTCTGGTGCGCGAGTCGACTCGGCGCCGCCGCCACCTTCGACACCTTCACCACCCCGGACACGACGGAGCCCCCTCGTTCCGGCGCGGAAGAGGGGGCTACGGGCGGCGACTAGCGACGGTCGAACGCGAGCGATACCCGCGCCGGGTCCCACTTGCCGCGCTGTTTTGCGTAGGCAAGCCCGATCACGGCGCCGCATCCGATCAGAAGCTCGCGGCGCCCGAGGTAGTCACGAGCTTCCCATTCCTCCGCAAACGATTTCCCCGTCTCGACGAGCTCAGACGTCGGGTCGCTAGGGACTGCGTCGAGACGGACCCGCTCAGCGTGCAGCTTCGTGAGTCGCTCAGCAAGTGCACGAATGTCGGCCCCGGGATGCTGGAGCTCTTCGGACGTGGTCCGGATCGCTTCTGTCACTCGCGCGAGCTCGCCTGTCTCCCGAAGTCGAACGCGTTGCTCGACGACGGCGTACCGACCGAAGACGGCGAGGAACTGCCGTTCGACCTCAGCCTCGACGCGGTCGCACTCCACGACGACTCCGCGCTCGCACTTGCGTCCCTGGGCGGACGCCTGGCAAGCGTAGACCGGCTTTCCCGCCGAGCGGCGACTCTTCGCAACGAGAGTGCCGTCGCATCCGGGGCACGAGATCAAGCCCGACAGGACACGGGAAGCCTTGCGACGCCGACCTTCGGCGGTTGCCTCCGCGCGGCCCGGCGTCGGCGTCCGCTGCGTCAGCGCCCTGAGACGCTCGACCTCGTCGAGGGAGAGGATCGGCTCCCACTGCTGAACGGGCATGCCGTGCTCGTCTCGGAGCACCGTGGCAGAGCGGACCTTGCGCTTCTTACCGTCGGGCCCCTTCGCGTACTCCGTGCCGACGCGCACACGACCCAGGACGGCGTCGGAGCGGAGTAGGCGCTGAAGGGACGAGGCGCTCCACTGGGCCGCGCGACGGGGCTTGATCCCGGCCTCGTTCAGGCTCTTGCAGACCGCGTAGACCGATCGACCGCCGAGGACATGCGTGGCGGCGAGGCGGACCGCCGCCGCCTCCGCGGGGTCCGGCTCCAACGCTCGGCCGACTCCCGACGGGTGGGGGACCACCCTGTACCCGTAGGGCACAATTCCCCCAGGGAACCGGCCAACCGTTGGAAGGTGGCGGCGAGCGGACGAGACACGCGCGCCGATAGTGCGGGCCTCCATAGCGGCGAACACCTGAAGGATTTCGGCCATTGCGCGGCCCATCGCCGTGGTCGTGTCGAGCGATTCCGTGCAGGAAATGATTTGAAGCCCGGAGTCCAAGAGCAGACCGAAGTCCACAACGGACCGAGCCAAGCGGTCAAGCTTCCAGACGAGCACGGCGTCCGCTTCGCCACGGGCAAGGCGCTCACGGGCGGCGTTGAGGCCCGGCCGGTTCAGTCGTGTCCGGGTGGCTGAAACATCGTTGTCCTCCTCGATCCCGACGAGCTCCCAGCCGCGAGCCCGCGCTGTGTCGGCGATCGCCTGGCGCTGTCGCACTATTGCTGTGCTCTCTTCCGTGGCCCGGGACAGACGGGCGTATCCAACTACTCGCATGGGAGCTCCTCTCGACGATATGTCGGAGGAGAAGGGGGCCAGGTCGGCCCAACTGCTCAATGCCCGATCACATCGGGGAGTGGGACGAGGTCATGGACGTCGTGAAGCGCGCCACCGAGGCCGTCGCGCCGTTCGGGACGCGGGTCTCGCTCGTGCTCAAGGCCGACATCCGGCCCGGGCACACGGGCGAGCTCGACGGCAAGGTCGAGCGGCTCGAGGCCGCGCTCGGCGACTGACCATCCGCCCGTGCCGAGCGCGGGCTCGGTGCGGCCGCGACACGCCGCGCGCCTCCCGCGGATGTCGGTGGTCGGGTGTGTCCTGTCGGTGACGGACGCGAGGGGCGTCCGCGCGACGACGAGGAGCTGCTCATGATGCACGACGGCTGGTGCCCCGACTGTGACCTGCGTTCGGTCGTCATCGACTCCGACGCCGACGGACAGCACGCCTGGGCGACCTGCAGCGAGTGCGGCGCGGGCTGGGCCCACCGTGACGAGCTGCCGGAGACCGCCGCCGCACCGGCTCGGGCCGTGCCGGAGCGCCGCGCCGCCTGAGCCGGCGAGCGCGACGCCCGTCCGGGCTGACGCCGTCGCGACCGGTCGAATCGATTCGGCACGTCGTCTTCCGTCGGTCGGTTGGAGCGTTCTACACTGCTGGGAGCAGGTCGGCGATCGACCTGCGACCCGTTCGCCGCTGAACCGGGACGCCCGATCCGGGCGGTGTCCGCCGTTCGTGACGGGCCGCCGCGCGACCAGCGTGTGTTTCGCCGTCCCGGTCGATCCACCGGACCACCCGTGGGTCGCTCGACGGCGTGCCGGGCCGACCCGCTCCTCCCGTCCGAGAGACAGGCTCCATGACCCACCTCACGCCTGCGCGCCGCGCCGCTGCGCTCATCGCCCTCGCCCTCGGCGGGTTCGCGATCGGATCGACCGAGTTCGTCGCGATGGGGCTCCTGCCGAACATCGCCGAGGCCCTGCTGCCGTCGCAGTACGCGGCGAACCCCGACGCGGGCATCGCACACGCCGGGTGGCTCGTCAGCGCGTACGCGCTCGGGGTCGTCGTCGGTGCACCGACCATCGCTGCGATGTCGGCAAAGTTCCCGCGCAAGGGCCTCATCCTCGTCCTGCTCGTCGGCTTCGTGCTGGCCACCGTGGCGAGCGCCGTGCTGCCGTCGTTCGGGCTCGTGCTCGTCGCGCGGTTCGTCGCCGGCCTGCCGCACGGCGCCTACTTCGGCATCGCCTCGATCGTCGCGGGCGACATGATGGGGCTGGGCAAGCGCGGCAAGGGCATCGCGATGGTCCTCCTCGGACTCTCGGTCGCGAACGTCGTCGGCGTGCCCGCGATCACCTGGGTCGGTCAGGTCGCCGGCTGGCGCACCGCCTACGGGGTGGTCGCCGGGCTGTTCGCGCTGACGTTCCTCGCGGTCGCCGCGTTCGTGCCGCGGTCCGCGAAGGACGAGCACGCGACGATCGGCCGTGAGCTCCGGGCCTTCCGCGAGCCGCAGCTCTGGATCGTGATGGGCCTCGGTGCGATCGGCTTCGGGGGCTTCTTCGCGGTGTACTCGTACATCTCGCCGATCGTCCAGAACGTCACCGGCCTGAGCGAGTCCGCGGTCCCGCTCGTCCTCGTGGTGGTCGGGCTCGGCATGGTCGTCGGCGGCGTCGTCGGCGGGCACCTGGCGGACCACAGCGTCAAGCGCACGATCTACGTCGGACTCCTGGCGCTCGTCGGGTCGCTCCTCGTCACCGTCCTGACCGCGCAGTGGACGGTCGGGATGTTCCTCGGGGCGTTCCTCATCGGGGCCACCTCGTCCGCGATCCCGCCGGCGGTGCAGTCGCGGCTCATGGACGTCGCAGGCGATGCCCGGACGATCGCGGCGGCGCTGAACCACTCGGCGTTCAACATCGGCAACTCCCTCGGCGCTGCCCTCGGCGGTGCCGCGATCGCGGCCGGGTTCGGGTTCCTGGCGCCGGGGTGGCTGGGGATCGTGCTCGCGCTCCTGGGCGTCGGGGTCACGGCGGTCAGCTACGGGGTGGAGCGGCGGTCGACCGCCAGTGCGGCGCTGCGCTCGGCGCACCCGTCCACCGGCCCGATCACGGCACCGGTCCCGACCGTCTGACGTTCGGCGGGCGCCGCGCGTTCGGCGGGCGCCGCGCGTTCGGCGGGCGCCGCGCGTTCGACGAGCGCCGCGCGTTCGACGGGCGGCGGGCGCCGCGCCGCTCGCCCGCCGCGCACGCCGCCGGCTGCGTCCGTCGGTGTGCCTCGCCGCTCGCCCGCCGCGCACGCCGTCGGCTGCGTCCGTCGGTGTGCCTCGTGTTCACACGACCAAAGGCACCTCGAACCATGCGATCGCGCGGTTCGAAGTGCCTTTGGTCGTGCGGAGTCCTTCGTCGCGGCGGAGGCGCTACAGGCCGAGCGGGCTGCCGTCCTGCACGATGATGCCGTCGGTGATCGCCCGCTTCCGGAGCGCCACCTTCGTGCCGACGTCGAAGCCCGCGACGCGGTACTTCTCGCGGATGCGCTTGAGGTAGCTCTTCGCCGTCTCCTCCGAGATGCCGAGCTGGTACGCCACGCTCTTCACCGGCTCGCCGCCGCCGTAGAGCGCCATGACGCGACGCTCCTGGGCGCTGAGCTTCGGCACGCCGCCGACGTCGCCGGAGTTGATCGCGAGGTCGAGCTCGGCGGAGACGTACTGCTCGCCGCGCTGGGCGGAGCGGATCGCCTCGACGATCATGTCCGCGTCCTCGCTCTTCACGAGGTAGCCGAGTGCACCGGAGGCGAGGGCCTCGCGGACGACGTTCGGCTCCGAGTAGGTGCTCATCACGACGGTCTTGACGCCGGCGGTCTTCAGCGTGGAGATCTTGAGCGAGACCGGGATCGAGTCCTTGAGGTCGAGGTCGAGCAGCACCACGTCGACCGGGAACGCGGGACTCGTGAGCAGTTCCGGCCAGGTCGTCACGGCGGCCACGAGTGTGATGTCGTCGGCGGCGCTGCGGATCCACTCCGTCAGTGCACCGAGGAGCATCCTGTGGTCGTCGACGAGGGCGAGTCGGATCGGTTCCTCTGGAGTCGCCATGGTGGCGTCCTTTCTCGGGGGCTGTGCCGATCCTAGGGGGACCGAACGCACGGTACGGGCAGGCTGATCAGGGTGTCCGGTTGTTCGGGTCCAGCCGGGTGCGGTCCGCGCGACGGCTACATCGTCGGGTGCCGGTTGACGACGCAGTGCGCCACGATGCGCAGGGTGCCGTCCTGCACGGTCTCGGTGAAGGGGCCGATGCGGTGCAGGGCGCTCCACGTCGCCGGACCGAGCCGCCGGCGCGTGACGCTCCGCGACTCGATGACGATCGGGACGTCCATCGTCTCGTCGGTGACCGGGTGACCGTCCGACCCGACGGGGCCGAGGGTCACGGCGACGACGGGCTGGCCGGGCTGGGCGGTGCGACCCTCACCGGCCATCTGCCACAGGGCCTGGAGGAGCCCGTCGCGTTGGGCGGGGGAGAGGTGCCCGGCGAGCGAGCCCGGGTCCGCGACGCTCACGGCGCGACCGAGGTGGTCGGACTCCGTGATGGCGTGGTACAGCCAGGTCTCCCGGCGGCCCTCGATGAGGTGCAGGCGGAGTTCCGTGGCGAGTGACGCGGCGACCGAGGCCGAGGCATCCGAGAGGGGCAGCGGGTCCGACCCGTTCGCGACGGCGTCCAGCAGCTTCTCGGCGGCGAGGTCGAGTCGGGCGAGCTCGTCCGACGCGAGCATACCGACGGCGAACTGGGGCGCCTGCACGTTGCTCTGCACCAGGACGCGGTCGAGCTCGCGCTGCACGAGTTGGCGGAAGCGCTGGACGACGAACAGCGCGAGCGATGGCGGCACGACGACCAGGGAGACGAGCGAGACCATGCCGGGCAGGGTGTCCGTCGTCACGGGGGTCGAGACGAGGCACATCACGATGAACGTGGTGCCGAGGACGACGATGGCCGCCGCGACCTCGCGCGCCGGCCGCAGCGATGCGATGGGCAGCAGGGCGAACCCCGCGGCGACCGACGCGGTGGCGAAGTGGGCGATGTCGTGGCCGTGCCAGATGCCGATGAAGTCGAGTGTGACGACGCACGCCAACACCACGCAGATCAGTGCGAACGCGACCCCGGTCAACCGCTCTCCGTACGTGAGCAGGCTGAGGCCCACGCCGAGCGCCGCGACGATGTACAGCCCCCAGGCGGCGGCGGGCAACCACGGGTCGGGGTACTCGGGCCAGCGGGCGAGGAAGAGCACGATGCCGGCGACGGCCTCGATAGCGGTGAGGACGGCTGCGCCGGCGCCCAGGTACCCGGCACCGAGGGACGCGCCGGGCTTCGCCGCCTGCCGCAGCGAACGAGCACCGGTCGACGTCGAGGGCAGGCCGCGTGCCTGCCGACGGTCGCTGCCCCGGTACCGCTCCCGCGCCTCCCGGCGGGTCCGCGGCGCGGACTGCACGGTCTCACCGGGCAGTCCACGACTGATGGTGTCCTCGGGGACGCGGCTCACAGCGCGGCCCCCGTCCGTCGGGGCGCAGTGCCTGCGGGACGGTGCTGGCTCATCGGGGTGCCTCCAGGACGACGGTCGTGCCGGAGCCCGGCGCCGAGAACAGCTTCGCGTCGCCGCCGACCTCGCGGAGGCGGTTCACGACGCTCTCCTTGAAGCCGAGCCGCTCGGCGCTCACGTGCGTGAGGTCGAAGCCGACACCGGAGTCCGTGACCATCGCGCGGACCATCTCGTTGTCGTGCACGATGGTCACGTGCGCCTCGCCGACGCCCGCGTGCCGCCGCACGTTCTCGAGGCACTCGCCGAGCGCCAGCAGGAAGGCGTCGAGGACGTTGGACGGCAGGAGCACCTGGCCGGTCCCGTGCCAGCTCACCTCGAGCCCCATGCGACCGAAGCGTTGCTTGACCGACTCGAGGGTCTGACCGAGGGGTGACTCCTCCTCGCGCGTCAGCGAGTAGTCGCCGGACTGCTGTGGCTGGGGCGTCGCACCGAGCCGGAGGTGACGGAGGAGCCGCGCGTCCTCTGCGGCCTGTTCGCGCATCGCCTGCTCCGAGACGCCGACACCGGAGTGGGCGAGGAGCGTGAGGGTCGCGAGCACGGTGTCGTGCAGGAGCCGAGCACCCTGGCGGCGCTGGGCCTCGGTCTCGCTCGCCTGCCGCTCGGCACGGTGCGCGGTGCCGATGCTGTAGATGCGGCGAGCGACGCGGGGGATGCTCCGGGAGATCCAGACGGTCACGACCGTGAGGAGGACCCAGCCGAGGAGCGCCCCGCTCGTGGCGACCGACAGGAGCGACCCCGTCGCCCAGGTCATGCCCACGGCGGTGGCCGCGCCGGCGACGAGGGTCAGACCGAGGCCGACGGGGTGTCCGCGCTGGGCCATCAGCGGCGCGGAGACACCGCCTGCTGCCAGCGGCATGACGGCGCTCGCGATGACCGGTCGCGTGGCGTCGTCCGCCCCGATGAGCAGGATCGCCAGCGCACCGAGGCCGCCGGCGAGGATGACGGCGGTCCACCACACCGACCCGCTCGACCCGAACGCCACGAAGCCGGCGATCATCGCCGCGATGCACGCCAGGGCGCCGAGGAGCAGCCCGACGGGAACGGCGAACGAGGACAGCACGGCCACGACGCTGATCAGGGTGCAGACGATGCCGACGACACGGACGGTCGACCGGAGCAGCCGGTCGCGTTCCTGTGCGATCAGTTCCATCGATGTCCTGTGCGGTCGTCGTGCGAAGTCGAGACTCGGTCAGCCGAGCACCCCGCCATCATTCCACGCACGGCACCCGTTGGGGGGTCTTCGGCGCGCGGTGCCGGAGCGGATGGGAACCGAATTGTGATCGCAGGTGCGATGCAATCCGGTCGACGCGGGCTGCGCGCCGTGCCAGCCGCGCCCGCGCCCGTCGCGTGCGCGGCCCGCGCCCGTCGCGTGCGCGGCCCGCGCCCGTCGCGTCCGCGGCCCGCGCCCGCTGCGGCCCGGCGGCATCAGTCGAACAGTCGTCGGAGGTGTGACCCGACCGCCTCCTGCTCGATGAGGAACCCGTCGTGTCCGAACTCGCTCGTCACCACGGTCGCGCGCTCCCCGTCGAGGGTGTCCGGGATGCCCGCGGCGATCCGGTGCTGGTCCTCGACGGGGAACAGCCGGTCGCTCGACACACCGATCACGAGCGTGCGCGCCGTCACCCGCCCGAGCGCCGCAGCCACCCCGCCGCGGCCGGAGCCGACGTCGTGCGAGTCCATCGCGTGGGTCAGCGTCACGTACGAGCCGGCGTCGAACCGCCGGGTGAACTTGTTGCCGTGGAAGTCGAGGTAGCTCTCCACCGAGAACCGCCCGTCGTCACCGAGCGGCGACACGTCGCTCTGCCAGGACCGGTCGAAGCGGCCGTTGAGCTCGTCGGGCGCCCGGTAGGTCATGAGCGCCATGCGGCGGGCGAGCGCGAGCCCCCGGTGCGGACCCTCGCCGGGCGCGGCGTCGTGGTAGTCGCCGTCCGCGAACCCGGGGTCCATCTGGATCGCGGCACGCTGCAGCGAGTTCGCGGCGATCTGGTCGGCCGTGGTCTGCGCAGTGGAGGCGAGGACGGCCAGGCGCGCGACCCGGTCCGGGTGGGAGATCGCGAACTCCAGGGCGTGCATGCCCCCCATCGAGCCGCCGACGACCCCGGCGAACCGCTCGATCCCGAGTCGGTCGGCGAGCTGGACCTGGACGGCGACCTGGTCGCGCACCGTGACGAACGGGAAGCGTGCCCCCCACTCGACCCCGTCCGGTGCGACCGAGGAGGGCCCGGTCGTCCCCTGGCAGCTGCCGAGCACGTTGGGCACGACGACGAACCAGCGGTCCGTGTCGATCGCCCGGCCCGGTCCGACGACGTCGCCCCACCAGCCGGCGGTGCGGTGTCCTGGGCCGGCCTCCCCGGTGACGTGCGAGTCGCCGGTGAGGGCGTGGAACACCAGCACGGCGTTGTCGCGGTCCGGGGACAGCGTGCCCCAGGTCTCGTAGGCGACCCGGACGTTCGGGAGGCGCCCGCCGCGGACCCACTGCTCGCCGAGGCTCTCGAACCGTCGGTTGCCGGGGTGGTCGCCGGGGCGCCATGCGCCCGTGACCGGCGGCTTGCCGAGGGTGCCGAGCTCGGTCCCGGGCACGAGGGAGGACGGCACGGAGTCCTCGGGGGTCGTCTGCCAGTCCATCGTCCGACCAGTCTGCCGGGAGGCGCGGGTCGCCGCCGCCGTGTTACGTCACGCCGGGCGCGTGGTCTGCTCGCCGACCCCGCGCCCGCGGCGCTGCAGACGGCCATTCGAACAGGGCCGCGACCAGGCGGCGGTGACGGACGCTCACGAGGGCGGCGGCGATCATCAACGCGGAGGTGCTCGCGGATGCGATCACGATCGGGGCCGGCCACGTCCGCTGCTGGTCGACCAGACCGATCAGCGCGAGGGAACCGAGCACGCTCACGAGGTGCGTCACGTAGGGCACGATCGCGTTCCGTCCGAGTCGTTCGAGCGCGTCGACCACGCTGGTGCGCCGTCCCGCGGACCGCCTCGCCGTCCGGGTCGCGGTCCGGGCCGACAGGACCAGCGTGACGACGGCGGTGGCGACGAGCGGTGCCCATGCGGCCTCGTACCGCACCGCGTGGCTCGTCGTGGCGACGAGCAGCACCGCCGTCGCGGTTCCACCGACGAGCCGTCCGAGGAGGGCTCGCCCCCGCGCGGGTCTCCAGCCTCGGATCGCCACGCCGAGGAGGAAGAAGCCGAGCAGGTACGTGAACCGGTCGGCCCGGTGCGTGTCGGGCACGAAGCTGCTCACCACGACGGACAGTGCCGCGACCGCGATGAGCGCGGTTCGTGGCACGCGGCGCAGGAACCAGGCCGTCACGGCGAAGACCGCGAGGAACTGCAGGAACCACAGGTACGTGGGAGCCGTCGTGGGGACCCGGACGATCGCATCCGGGACGAAGCTGCCGGTGGCCGCGAGGACGACCATCGACCACAGGAGGTAGGGCCAGACGAGGGTCTGGGCCCGGCGCACCGCGAAGCTCACGAACGGTCGGCGGAGTGCCCCGCCGAGGACCAGGCCCGAGATCGTCATCAAGAGCGGCATCCGGAGCGGCGCCAGCATCCCGTCGACGGCGTCGGTCCAGGCGTGCGACCACCCGTCTGCCGCGCTCAGGGCGGTGGCGTGGTGGAGCACGACGGCGATCGCGCAGCACCCGCGGACCACGTCGACCCAGCGTTCTCTCCGTGCAGGCATGCCCGCAGTCTGGGGTCCCGGACGGCGCCGGCAGCAGTTTCCCACATGTTGCATTCCGAGCGGCCGGTCGGCGCAGTGCCACCGGTGCAGGCGCGACGAGCGACGTCCCACGTGTCGATCGACACGTGGGACGTCGGGACGCGCGCGTTCCGTGGAAGGGGTGGTCCGGCGCGGGGGCGCGGGGGCGCGGCCGGCGTCAGGCGCGGAGGCGCTCCGACTCCGCCCGGGCCGCGGCGAGCCCGGCCTCGAGGTCGGCCCGCAGGTCCTCGACGTTCTCGATCCCGACCGACAGGCGCACCAGGCCCGGCGTGACCCCGGTCGTCAGCTGCTGCTCGGGCGTGAGCTGCGAGTGTGTGGTGGACGCCGGGTGGATCACGAGCGAGCGCACGTCGCCGATGTTCGCCAGGTGCGAGAACAGCCGCAGGTTGTCGACGAACGCCTTGCCCGCGTCCACGCCGCCCTTGAGCTCGAACGACAGCACCGCGCCGACGCCCTTCGGCGCGTACTTGTTCGCAGCGGCGTACCAGGGCGAGGTCGGCAGCCCGGCGTACGACACCGACGCGACGTCCGGGTGCCGGTCCAGCCACTCGGCGATCTCCTGCGCGTTCTGCACGTGCCGCTCGATCCGCAGGCTGAGCGTCTCGATGCCCTGCAGCAGCGCGAACGCCGTGTCGGGGGAGTTCGACGCCCCGAGGTCACGGAGCAGCTGCACCCGCGCCTTGATGATGTAGGCGAGCGGGTCGCCCACCGCCTGCGAGAACACCGCCCCGTGGTACGACGGGTCCGGGGTGCTGAACTCCGGGAACTTCTCGGCGTGGTCGGACCAGACGAACCGCCCGCCGTCGACGATCACGCCGCCGATCACGGTGCCGTGGCCACCGAGGAACTTCGTCGCCGAGTGCACGACGATGTCTGCCCCGTGCTCGAACGGACGGATGAGGTACGGCGTCGCGATCGTGTTGTCGACGATCAGCGGGACACCGGCCTCGTGCGCGATGTCGGACACCGTGGCGATGTCCAGGACGTTGATCTTCGGGTTGCCGACCGTCTCCGCGAAGAACAGCTTCGTGTTCGGACGGACGGCGCGACGCCACTCCTCGGGGTCGTCCTGGTCCTCCACGAAGGTGGTCTCGATGCCGAGCTTCGCGAGCGTGTACTTGAAGAGGTTGTACGTGCCGCCGTAGATCGACGACGAGGACACGATGTGGTCACCCGCACCCGCGATGTTGAGCACCGCGTACGTCTCGGCCGCCTGGCCGGAGGACACCAGGAGCGCCCCGGTCCCGCCCTCGAGCGCGGCGATGCGCTGCTCGACGACGTCGTTCGTCGGGTTCATGATGCGCGAGTAGATGTTGCCCGGCTGCGCGAGTGCGAACAGGTCGCGGGCGTGGTCCGAGTTCTCGAACACGTACGAGGTCGTCTTGTAGATCGGCGTCGCACGCGCCCCGGTCGTCGGGTCCGGCTGGGCGCCGGCGTGGACCTGGGTCGTCTCGAACCGCCAGGCGGCGGCGTCGTTCGTGCTCATCGGTGCTCCTGTCGGGTGCGGTTCTCGGGATGTGCGGCGCACCGGCCTGGAGGCCCTCCGGCAGCGCTGCGTCGCACGTCACGGTACGCAGGTGGGCGGGTCCGCACCAGCGCGCCCGCCACGCGACGTAACGGACGTGGCGCGGAGCGACCCGTGCCTCCCGGCCGACGCTGTGCGCCTAGCGCACCTCGTCCTTCCGGAACAGCCACCCGACCCTGGGTTCGAGCAGCCAGCGCATCGCGCTGCGCACGAACGGCTGCGCCAGGAAGAGGCTCACCGCGCAGGCGACCACGACCATGAGGAGCACGTACGGCCAGGCCGAGTGCTCCCCGGCGAGGACGCCGGACTCCCGGATCGGGTAGAGGACGAACGTGTGGAGCAGGTAGACGTACATCGTCGCCGCGCCGAACCGCGTGATCCAGACCGTCCGTCGGGGCACCAGGAGCAGGAACGACGCCGTCAGCACCGCGGCGAGCAGCATCAGGCCCAGCCGGACCGCGCCCGCCCACCAGGCGTCCTCACCGAGCCCGGAGTACGAGTCGTCGTAGAAGAACCAGTGGTGGAGGTCGAACTCCTTGAACTGCGGGATCCAGATCGCACACGACACCGCCCACGCCGCGAACACCGCCGCCGCGAGGATCCGCACGCGCACCACGCTCCGACGCGGTGCGTCGTACCAGCGGTCGAAGAGCCCCCACTGCTTCACCTGCCACCCGACGAGGAAGAACGGCAGGAGGCTGATCGCGCGGCTCAGCGACAGCGTCGAGTCCACGTTGTCGAAGTACCCCACTCCGATGCTGAACACCACCGCCCAGAACAGCGGCCACCGCAGCTGTGCGAGGTACGGCAGGATCAGCCGGAAGATCCCGAGGGCCAGCAGGAACCAGAGCGTCCACGTCGGCTGCGTCGGGTTGAACTGCTTGCCGCCCTCGACGATCGCCTGCACCACGGTCCAGATCGTCTGCATGATGATGTACGGCACCACGATGTCCGTGATCGTCCGCTTCATCCGGTCCGCCGTCGGGGTCGCCGCCGACGAGAAGTACCCGCTGATCACGCCGAACGCCGGCATGTGGAACGCGTAGATGAACGTGTAGAGCGCCAGTGCGTGCTCGCTGTCGCTCGTCTGCCGCTGGATCGCGTGCCCGATGACGACGAGCGTGACCGCGAGGAAGCGCGCGGTGTCCCACATCGGGATGCGCTGCTTCGCCCGCCCCGGCTCGAGGCCGGCAGGGGCTACCGGAGCCGCTTCTCTCGTCATGGCCCGCCACGCTACCGGCTGGCACGGCGTCGTGATCGGTACGGTGGTCTCCCACACCCGTCTCCCACACCCAGGCGTTCGGAGGAACACCCATGGCATCTCGTCGCGCAGTCGTCACCGGAGCCAGCTCGGGCATCGGCGCTGCGACCGTCCGGCTCCTCCGCTCCCGCGGGTGGGACGTGCTCGCCGTCGCCCGACGAGAGGCGAAGCTGCAGGCGCTCGCCGAGCAGACCGGAGCGACGTACCTCGTGGTGGACGTCACCGACCCGTCGGACGTGGCGGCGCTCGCCGCACGGGTCGCCGAGACCGGCGGGGTCGACGTGCTCGTGAACAACGCCGGCGGGGCCCTCGGCTCGGCGTCGGTCGAGGAGTCCGACGTCGAGGACTGGCGCGCGATGTTCGAGGTGAACGTCATCGGGACCAAGCAGGTGACCGCCGCACTGCTGCCGCTGCTCCGACGGACGGCGCTCGCCGCGGGGCACGCCGACATCGTCACGGTGACGTCGACGGCCGGGCACGTGGCGTACGAGAACGGCGGCGGGTACAACGCCGCGAAGTTCGCCGAGCACGCGCTGGTCGGAGCCCTCCGGCTCGAGCTCAACGGGGAGCCGATCCGGGTCGTCGAGATCGCCCCCGGACTGGTGAAGACCGACGAGTTCGCGCTGACCCGGTTCCGGGGTGACGCGGCGAAGGCGGCAGCGGTGTACAGCGACGTGCCGGAGCCCCTCGTGGCCGAGGACGTCGCGGAGGCCATCGTGCACGCGGTCGAACTGCCGGCGCACGTGAACCTCGACCTCGTGACCGTCCGGCCGGTGGCGCAGTCGGCGCAGCACAAGCTGGCACGGGGGCCGTTGACGCCGCGCGACTGACGCGGCGGACCGGGCGCGGCCGCTGCTGCCGCTGCTGTGCGTGCGCTGCTGCGCGCGCTTCCGCGCTGCTGGGCGTGCGCCGCCGCGCTGCTGTACGAGCGCTGCCGCGCGAGCGTGCACGCGCCCGGGTGCGGATCGCGGGTCGCGGGCGCGGGGTCCCTGCCGGTACCGTGGTCGGATGCCGATCAGCAGCGAATCCGAGCCGGTGGCCCAGGCTCCGTCGACCGTGACCGTCACGAGCGGGCCCGAGGTGCTCGGCTGGCTGGAGTTCGGCGACGCTGCGCGCCTGCTCGCCAAGGACGTGCTGTCGTCCGGGTTCGAGCCCGAGGTCGTCGTGGCGGTCGCCCGCGGCGGGCTGATCATCGCCGGTGCCGTGGCGTACGCGCTCGGCACCAAGGAGTGCGGCTCGATCAACGTCGAGTTCTACACCGACGTCGAGCAGCGCCTCGAGGAGCCCGTCATCCTCGCCCCTGCCCTCGACGCCCCGGCCCTCGCCGGCAAGAAGGTGCTCGTCGTGGACGACGTCTCCGACTCCGGCCGTACGCTGCGCCTCGTGGTCGACATCATCGCGAACGCCGGTGCCGAGGTCCGCAGTGCCTGCCTGTACTCGAAGCCCGGCACCGTCCTCGAGCCCGACCACGTCTGGCGACGGGTCGACGGCTGGATCACGTTCCCGTGGAGCGCCCTCGCCCCCGTGACGGCCGAGTCGTGAGCATCCACCTCGTCGGCGGGGGACTCCTCGCCGCGGCCGACGTCGCCGCCTCGTTCACCGCCGAGGCCACGGCGCGTGCAGCCGCCGTCGGCCGGACCGTCCCGCGCATCGCCGTCCTCTCGGTCGCGCGCACCGACGGGTCGTCCCTGTCGAGCACCGCGGACATCGCCGAGACCCTCGCGGGCGCGCGGCAGGCCGAGACGATCGTGACCGAGGTCGCGGCCGGTGCGGCCTTCGACACGACCGTCCTCAGCGACGTGGACGCCCTCGTCGTCGCCGGTGGCGTCACACCCGACTACCTGACCGCGGTCGCCCCGATCGTCGACCAGCTCCGCCTGCTCGTCAGCGACGGGTTGCCCTACCTCGGGTACTCGGCGGGGGCGATGATCGCCGCCGACCGCGCCCTCGTCGGCGGCTGGCGCATCGGCGGCGTCGAGATCTGCCCGGAGGAGGCCTCCGAGGGGCTCGACGAGGTCGAACTCCGCGAGGGGCTCGGCCTCGTCGACCTCACCGTCGACGTGCACGCGGTGCAGGCCGGCACGCTCGCCCGGCTCGTCGCCGCCGCCGAGGCCGAGTTCGTCACGGCCGGTCTCGCGATCGACGAGGACACCACCCTCGTCGTCGGTGAAGGCGCGCTCGAGGTCCGGGGGACCGGCAGCGTCTGGCGGGTGATCGCGGGCGACGAGTCCGTGTCCGTCGCCACCATGGGCGCGTAGCGGTCGTGGAGCCGAAGCCCCTCGCCGAACTCGTCGATCCCGGCTGGGCGGCTGCGCTCGCACCCGTCGAGGACGACGTCCACCGGATGGGTGACTGGCTCCGCGCCGAGGTCGCCGACGGACGCCCGTACCTCCCGGCCGGACCCGATGTGCTGCGCGCGTTCCGCGACCCGTTCGACGACGTCCGGGTGCTCGTGCTCGGGCAGGACCCCTACCCGACCCCCGGGCACCCGATCGGCCTGTCGTTCGCCGTCGACCCCGGGGTCCGGCCGGTGCCGCGCAGTCTGGCGAACATCTACGCCGAGCTGCGCGACGACCTCGGCGTCGAGCCCCCGGCGCACGGCGACCTCCGGGCGTGGTCGTCGCGCGGCGTCCTGCTGCTCAACCGGGTGCTCACGGTCCGCGCGGGCGACGCCGGGAGCCACCGGGGGAAGGGCTGGGAGGCCGTCACCGACCAGGCCGTCCGTGCACTCGTCGCCCGCGACCGACCGCTCGTCGCCGTGCTCTGGGGTGCCCAGGCCGCGACCGTGCGACCCCTGCTCGGGGACACGCCCGTCGTCGCGTCGGCGCACCCCTCGCCGCTGAGCGCCCGCCGCGGGTTCTTCGGCCGCCGTCCGTTCTCGCAGGTGAACGAGCTGCTCGTCGCCCAGGGCGCGGACCCGGTGGACTGGTCGCTGCCCGCCTGACCACACCGCGCGGGTCTCGAGCTGAGCGACAGGTCTCGTGCCTGCCCCGTAGGCTCGACCCGTGCTCGAGGAGGAATACCAGCGACGGCGGGTCCTGCCGCGACACCTGCGCGCCCCGGTCCCGCAGGAGGCCGCGTTCGCCTACACGATCCGCGCCGCCGAGCCGCGGGACCTCCCCGACGTCCGCGAGATCCACACGCACTACGTCCGGAACTCGTCCGTGACGTTCGACCCGTCGGCGTTCACGTTCGCGAAGTGGAAGCAGCGGTACGACGAGATCCGTCGGCGGGGGCTGCCGTTCCTCGTCGCCGAGAACCCCTCGGGCCAGGTGCTCGGCTACGCCCTCGTCGACCCGTGGAACCCCCGCGACCGCTCGAACCACGTGGTCGAGGACTCGATCTACCTCGGGGCGGCGGCGGGTGGCAAGGGCCTCGGTCGGGCGCTGATGGAGGCGCTGATCGAGGAGTGCCGTGCCGCGGGCGTCCGCGAGGTCGTCGCCGTCATCGCCGACCGTCAGGCCGAGGCGTCGATCCGCCTGCACGAGCGACTCGGCTTCGAGGAGGTCGGACGCATGGGGAAGGTCGGCTACAAGTACGACCGGTGGCTCGGCACGGTGACGATGCGCCTCCGGCTGCGCGGTCCGCGCCTGTTCGCCCGGGGGCGCGCCGCGCGCTGAGTGCGCGCTGGGCCGGTGCGGGGATGCGGCTCGGTCGCAGAACACGTCGCTCGTTGCCGGCGCGCGCGGCACGTCGTGCGACCGCGGCGCACTGCACGCGGCACGTCGTGCGACCGACGTGGGCGTGACCGGAGCGGGTGCGGCGATCCGGTGAGCGGTCGACGGACCGGAGGCACGTGACGGGCCGGCACCGAGCCTCCCGTCCGCCCCTGGGTCACCACGTGCAGACGCGACCCGCGCCGGTCGCAGAACGGGTCGCCTCGCGTCGCCGCTCGCGACAGGTCGTGCGACCGACGCACCCCACCGGCGGCACGTCGTGCGACCGACCCGCGCCCGCGCGCCTCGCGCTCAGCGCGCCCGCGCCTCCGCGATGAACTCGTCCCTCGTCACCCGCACCAGGTCCGCTGCGGCGGCCGACGCCCCCGTCGCGTCACCGCCGGCGATCGCCCGCGCGACCGCGTCGTGCCGCGCCGCGGCGTCCCGGGTCCACCGCGTGATCGTGTCGCGGGACTCCGAGGTGCGTGTCCGCAGCAGGGCCTCGACCGTTCCGGCGAAGTGCGTGAAGACGGCGTTGCCGGACGCGGCGAGGAGTGCCCGGTGGAACCGGACGTCCGCTTCGAGGTAGGCGCGACTGTCCTCCCGGCCGCACGCCGCGATCATGTCCGAGGCCGCCGCCGCGACCGCCTCGACGGCCGGCGCGTCCGGGGCGGCTGCTGCGAGCGAGGCGGCGACCGGCTCGACGCCGAGGCGCAGCTCGAGGAGCTCACGCTGCTGCACGAAGTACGCGGGGGAGGCGCCGCGCCACCGGATGACCGTGGGCGCGAGCAGCTCCCACGAGCCGATCCCGAGCACCTGCGTGCCGATCCGCTGCCGGGGCTCCACGAGGCCGAGCGACTGGAGGACGCGCAGCGCCTCGCGGACGACCGACCGTGAGACGGCGAACTCGGCGGCCACGACCTCGGGGCGGACGACCGTCCCGGGCGCGAACACACCGTCGACGATCCGCTGCCCGAGGGTGTCGAGCACCTGGGCGTGCAGTCCGCGGGCCGTCATCGTTCCTCCGTGCAGTACGTGTCACGCGGGCGCCGTGACGTCCGGTCCATCGAAGCGGCAGACTGCGCCGGAGGGCGGGTGCCGCGCTGGAGATCATCGTATAGTCTGATTAATCAGATTATTCGGGTCGACGGCGCACCGTCGGGCCGGCGGGTCCGGAGGAACGCTCGGACCACCACACGAAGGCGACGGAGTCCCGCGGATGCGACTCCAGGAAGGGGCGCAGATGCCTCACGCGCTCACGGCGGCCACCGCCCACACGACCGTCCTCGCAGCAGAGGGGGGCGCAGCGCCGACGGTCGACCCGTCCGGGCCGGTCGCGCAGCTGATCGTCGCCGCACTGATCGGCATCGTCGTCATCATCGCGCTCATCACGTGGCTCAAGGTCCACCCGTTCATCGCGTTGACGATCGGCGCGCTCGGCGTCGGCATCGGCGCGGGACTCGCCCCGGACAAGGCGGTCACGAGCTTCGGCAACGGGTTCGGCGCGACGATGACGAGCGTCGGCATCCTCGTCGGCCTGGGCTCGATGTTCGGCAAGCTCCTCGTCGACTCCGGTGCGGCCGACCGCGTGGTGGACACCCTCGTCCGCCGCTCGTCGAAGGCCGCGCTGCCGTGGACGATGGCGCTCATCGGCGCGCTGATCGGGCTCCCGATGTTCTTCGAGGTCGGCCTGGTGCTCCTCATCCCGATCATCGTGCTCGTGGCGAAGCGCAGCGAGGTGCCGATCATGAAGATCGCGGTGCCCGCCCTGGTCGGCCTGTCGACCATGCACGCCTTCGTGCCGCCGCACCCCGGTCCGCTCGTCGCGATCTCCACGGTCGGCGCGAACCTCGGGACCACCCTCGCGTTCGGCATCGTGCTCGCGATCCCGGTCATCGTGCTCGCCGGCCCGGTCTTCGCGCGCTTCGCCGCGCGCTGGGTCGACATCCCGGCGCCCGACATGTTCGGCTCGCGCGGATCGGCCGGCGGACACGACGACCCCGCCTCGGCCGGACGGGAGGCACGGCGCGGCCCCGCCACGCAGGACACTGCTTCCCTGCCGAACGGCAAGAGCGACTTCACCCGCGTCATCAGTGAGCCGCGCAGCCCGTCGTTCACCACGGCCCTCGTCGGCATCCTGCTGCCGGTGGTGCTCATGCTCGCGCAGGCGATCCGCGAGGCCGTGGCGCCCGACGCCGCCGGGTCGTGGGTGAGCGTGCTCGACTTCCTCGGGACGCCGATGATCGCGATCGGCATCGCCGCCGTCTTCGCGATGGTCTTCTTCGCCATCGGTGGCGGCATGGACCGCGCGGCCGTGTCGAAGTCGCTCGAGAGTGCCCTCCCGCCGGTGGCCGGGGTCCTGCTCATCGTCGGCGCCGGTGGCGGGTTCAAGCAGGTCCTCATCGACACCGGGATCGGCGGGGTGATCGCCGACGCCGTGAAGGACTCCGGCATCTCCGTGCTGCTCGTCGCCTGGGTCGTGTCGGCGCTCGTCCGGGTCGCGACGGGTTCGGCGACGGTCGCCACCGTGACCGCCGCCGGCATCATGGCCCCGATCGCGAGCGACCTGTCGCAGCCGATGACCTCGCTGCTCGTGCTCGCGATCGGCGCCGGCTCGGTGTTCCTCTCGCACGTGAACGACGCCGGGTTCTGGCTCGTGAAGGGCTACCTCGGCACCACGGTGGGGCAGACGTTCAAGACCTGGACGGTGCTCGAGTGCCTCATCTCGGTCTTCGGGCTCGGCGGCGTGCTGCTGGCCGGGGTGTTCCTGTGACCGGGGACGGTCGGGCAGCGGACGCCCGCGTGCTGGACGCTCGCGTGCTGGACGCTCGCGTGCTGGACGCTCGCGTGCTGGACGCTCGCGTGCTCGTCGTCATGGGGGTGTCCGGCTCCGGCAAGTCCACGGTCGCCGCTGCCGTCGCCGAGCGGCTCGGATGGGACTTCGCCGAGGGGGACGCGATGCACCCGCGGTCGAACGTCGACAAGATGCAGGCCGGCACGCCGCTGACCGACGAGGACCGGTGGCCGTGGCTCGACGTCGTCGCGGCGTGGATCCGGGACCACCTCGACGCCGGCACGCCCGGTGTCGTGACGTGCTCGGCGCTGAAGCGGTCGTACCGGGACGTGCTCCGCGCGCCGGGGGTCGTGTTCGTGCACGTGGCCGGGGACAGGGCGCTCATCGCGGACCGGATGGCGGCGCGCTCGGGGCACTTCATGCCGACCTCGTTGCTCGCCTCGCAGCTCGCGACGCTCGAGCTGCCGGGGGCGGACGAGGCGCACGTCACCGTCGCCGCGGACCGCGCGCCGGAGGAGGAGGCCGACGAGGTGGTCGAGCGCCTCGGACTCGGCGTGCACTGAAGCGCTGCGCATCGCCGCGCTGTGCACTGCCGAGCGGACGCGCCCCCTCCGGATCAGGGAGGGGGCGCGTCCGTGTCCGGGTGCCCGTCCCGCTCAGGCCTTCGAGACCATGATCCAGCTCACCTGGATGCCGTACTTCGTCGCCGGGCTGATGCGGAGGTCGACGATGCCGTCCTTCCCGATCTCCGCGGTCGACGTGAGCGTCCGGTAGGTGCCGTCGATCGGCTGCTCCGACGCGACGGTCGCCCCGTTGACGCGCACGGCAGCCGCACGACCGGGAGCGCTGTTCGTCCACGGGTCCCAGAAGCCGACGTCCACGCGGTAGCGACCCTTCCCGAGGCCGCCGAGCGCGTACTCGAGGTCGGTGGCGTCCGCTTGCCAGCGCACGGTCGACGTGATCGTCCCACCGCTCGTGCCCGAGACGCCGCCGGTGGTGCCGAAGTACCCCCAGTGGTCGCCGGTCCGCGGGTCGGCGCCGAACCGCTGGTCGGCGACGCTGTTCAGCAGCCGGTCGCCGCGGCGCTGCAGGAACGCGAGGTCGGCCGTGTGGTCCGCGGTGCCCTGGCCGCCGGCATCGACGAAGTAGGAGAGGCGCTTCGGCAGCACCGTCACCGAGCGGGTGAACGTGCGACCGTCGTCGAGCGTCCCCGTGACGGTCTGCTCGCCGGCGGTCTCCAGCGCCGTCGTCGCCCAGGAGACGCGGTGGGTCTCCTGCCCACGCGTGCGGGTCGTGCCGCCCTCACGGACGCTGACGCGTCTCGGCAGCGCGCCGGTGTCGCCGAGCGTGATCTGCCCGGGCACCGTGGTGGTCACCGTCCACGGGGTGTACGGGTGCAGGTCCGCGAGCGTCCACGCACCGGTGTCGCACGAGAACGACATCGACCCGCCCTCTCCGAACGTCACGGGCAACCACACGCTCGGGGCGGTGCGCAGGTCCTCGGCGTTGTTCCAGCGGTCGCCGAGGTAGACGACGCGGCCGTCGCCGAGGTTCAGCAACGAGGTGCTCTGCGAGTTGCACGTCGTGTCCGCACCCGTGCCCGTCGCCGGGTTGCCGTGCGCGGTCCACGTGCCGAGGATGTCCGTCGCCGTGGCGTACGCCGCTGCGTTCGGTGCCCACCCCGTCGCTCCCGAGGTCACGAGGTAGTAGGTCCCGCCCACCTTCGTGATGGCCGGTGCCTCGCGCTGCCCGCCGATCCACGGCTGCGGACGGCGGAAGTCGACGCCCTCCACCGCCTTCGTCGGATCGGTGGAGAGGTTCGTGTAGTCCGCATCGAGCTTCGAGATGTAGAGCGTGAGGTTCTCCTCGCTCGCGTACACGATGTACGCCGTGCCGTCGTCGTCGACGAAGAGGTTCATGTCCCGCGCCATGCCGGGGGAGTCCGGCTGGTGGTTGGTCGGGTCGTCGGCCGGCACGCGGTCGAGGCGGTACGAGTCGATGTACCGGAACGGCCCCGTGGGCGAGTCGGACACGGCGACACCGGCCTGCGCCTTCGCGTACTGCGCGTCGGACGAGTCGGTCGGCCCGTCGGCGTGCACCCACATGACCCACTGGCCGGTCTCCACGTTGTGGATGACCTTCGGCCGCTCGAGGATCGCACCGGGGCGGGTGCTGCTCGGTGCGGTGACGCCGAGGTCGCGGTACACGGCGTCCCGGTGCGCCTGGTCGTAGCCGCCGTACAGCGCCGCGAAGTACGGGTCGTCGAAGTCCGAGCGGCTCGTCATCGTGCGGAGCGCGAGACCGTCGTCCTTCCAGTCGTACAGGTCACGCGACTCGTAGACGTGGACGCCCCGGGTGTCGCTGTACCCGTTGGTCCGGTCCTCGCCGTACCAGTAGTAGATCGTCTTCCCGTCGCCGTCCGTCGCCGTCACGACCTGGCCGCCGTGGCCCTGGATCGGTTGCCCCTGGTCGTCGAGCCACGGCTCGCCTGGCCGGAACGACGAGTCGGTCGTCCCGCCGCTCGCCGCGACCACCGGTGCGGCGGTCAGCCCGGTGAGGGCGAGTGCTGCGGCGACGGCCACGGCGACGATGCCGCGCCAGCGTCTGGTGGTGCCCGGAGTGCCGGGTCCGGTTGTGCGAATCTCCATCGATCCGCCCCCTTCTGGTCCTCGTTGCCCCCGATGGCAACGTCAACATCTTGCGGAGGACGACCGCTCTCCGCAAGCAGGCGGATCGTGTTGCCATCTGTTGCCACCGCGCCGGGCAGTCGCCGCTCCGGTCAGCGAGGATCCGGGGTCTGGGCCTTCCGTCCTGCGCCGCGGAGGAGTAGACCTCTGGCCATGCCGCACTTCGTCATCCTGATCCACGGGGGCTCGGGCGATCCGTCGCCGGCGGACCTCGCCGCCCACGACGTCCACGCGCAGGACCTGATCGGTTCCGGAGCGCTCGTCGCCGCGTTCGCGTTCGGGCCGACCGACGGGGCTGTCCGGATCGACGCTGGCGGGCCGGCGTCCCGAGCTCCGGGTGCGGCCGCGCTGGACGGGATCGGGGTGGTCGAGGCCGACGACATCGACGCCGCGGTCGCGATCGCCCGAGCGAACCCGGCGATCGTCCAGGGCGGCTTCGTCGAGGTGCGTCCGGTCCTCGGCTCGTGGGTGCGCGGCGGTGGCTCGGGTGGCCCGGATGCCTCAGACGGCTCGGCGCACGGGGTGCCGTCGACGTCCTGAGCCACGGGTCAGTGCTCGGACACGCGCCCGTCCTCGACGTGCCAGTGCCGGTCGAGCCGGACGGTGTCGAGCATCCGCCGGTCGTGCGTGACGAGGAGGAGCGTTCCGTCGTAGGACTCGAGCGCCTGCTCGAGCTGCTCGATGGCTGTGAGGTCGAGGTGGTTCGTCGGTTCGTCGAGCACGAGCACGTTCACGCCGCGAGCCTGCAGGAGAGCCAGTCCGGCACGCGTTCGCTCGCCCGGCGACAGGTCCGCGCAGGCTCGCCCGACGTGGTCAGCCTTGAGGCCGAACTTCGCCAGCAGGGTCCGGACGTCGGCGGTGGCGTACTCGGGGACGAGGGCCTCGAACGCCGCGTCCAGGGACTCGGTGCCGGAGAACGCCGCCCGTGCCTGGTCCACCTCGCCGATCGCCACGCTCGACCCGAGCGACGCCGATCCGGTGGTGGGCGCCTGCCGGCCGAGCAGCGCGCGCAGCAGCGTCGACTTGCCGGCGCCGTTCGGTCCGGTGATGCCGATGCGGTCCCCGCCGTCGACCTGCAACGACACCGGGCCGAGGGTGAAGCGACCCTGCGTGAAGGTCGCGTCGGCGAGCGTGGCGACGACCGCCGACGATCGTGGCGCCTGCCCGATGGTGAACTCGAGGCGCCACTCCTTGCGCGGCTCCTCGACCTCGTCGAGCCGGGCGATGCGCGACTCCATCTGACGGACCTTCTGGGCCTGCTTCTCACTCGACTCGCTCGCGGCGCGCCGTCGGATCTTGTCGTTGTCCGGGTTCTTGCGCATGGCGTTCCGGACGCCCTGACTCGACCACTCGCGCTGCGTGCGGGCACGGGCGACCAGGTCCGCCTTGGTCGCCGCGTACTCCTCGTAGGCGTCGCGCTTGTGCTGGCGTGCGATCTGGCGCTCCTCGAGGAAGGAGTCGTAGCCGCCGCCGAACAACCGGTTCGACGACTGCGCCAGGTCGAGCTCGAGCACCGCCGTCACCGAGCGGGCGAGGAACTCGCGGTCGTGACTCACCAGCACCGCCCCGCCCCGGAGCCCGTGCACGAACTGCTCCAGCCGCGCGAGGCCGTCGAGGTCGAGGTCGTTGGTCGGCTCGTCGAGCAGGACGACGTCGAAGCGCGAGAGCAACAGCGCCGCGAGGCCCACCCGCGCAGCCTGGCCGCCGGAGAGCGAGGTCATGAGCGAGTCCGGGCCGACGCCGATCGAGCCCGGTCCGTCACCGGTCCCGAGCCCGAGTTCGGCCAGGACGGCGGGGAGCCGGTCATCGAGGTCGGCGGCGCCCGATGCCAGCCACCGCTCGAGCGCGACGGAGTAGGCGTCCGCCTCGGCGTCGCCCGCGCCCGGGTCCCCGAGCGCGGCGGCCGCTGCGTCCATGGTCTCCGTCGCGGCGGTGCTGCCCGTCCGGCGCGCGACGTACGCGGCGACCGTCTCGCCCTCGACCCGCTCGTGCTCCTGCGGCAGCCAGCCGACGAAGGCGTCCGGGGGTGACGTCGACACCGTTCCCGCGAGGGGCTCGTCGACGCCGGCGAGCAGTCGGAGCAGGGTCGACTTGCCGGCGCCGTTCACGCCGACGACGCCGATCACGTCCCCCGGTGCGACCGTGAGGTCGACACCCTCGAACAGCGTGCGGGCGGCGTAGCCACCGGCGAGGTCCTTGGCGACGAGTGTGGCGGTCATCCGCCAATCGTCCCATCCCGCGCGCACCCGACCTGCCACGAGGGAGCACCAGCGCCCCCGCAGAACGGACGCGGACGCGGACGCGGACGATCAGTCGAGCGTGATCGACCGGTCGAACGTCCGGGTGGTGGGCGGCCCGGCGATGACCGACCCGAGCTCCCGCGCCGCTCCCTCCGGTGTCGCACGCCACGCGACGTAGGCCGCGTGGTCGGCCGCCGTCGTCCACCGCTCCACGACCACCACGTGGTGCGGGTCGGCGTCCTCGACGATCACCTCGAGCGACTCGTTGCCGGCGAAGGCACGGGTCTGGGCGAGGGTCGCGCGGATCGCGGTCTCGATGTGGTCGGCGGGCAGGTCGTCGCGGAGCTGCACCTCGAGCAGGACGGTCATCGACACTTCGGGCACCTTTCGTCGTGGTTGCGCGGGACAACACGCGGCGGCCGTCGGCTGTTCCCGCGGCCTAGGCTGACACGCGTGTTCGAACTGCACCACCTGTCCGCCCAGGAGCTCTGGGACTGGGTCCGTCGCGGTGAGGTGACCGCGCGCGAGGCGGTCGACCACTACCTGGCGCGCATCGAGCGGCTCGACCCCGACGGCGTCGACGGGCCCGGACTCGGCGCCTTCGTGACCGTCACGGCCGAGGCCGCGCGCGACCGTGCCGACCACCTCGGTGGACGGGTGCCGACGTCGCGGCCGCTGTGGGGCCTCCCGGCGGCCGACAAGGACCTGTACGACCGGGCGGGCGTCGTCACCCGCAACGGCACGACCAGCCTGCCTGCGCGGTCGGCGCGCGCCGACCACCCGCTCGTCGCCGCGGCGGACGCCGCGGGCAGCATCAGTCTCGGCAAGACGGCCTCGCCGGAGTTCGGGATGTCGTCGTCGTCGGAGACCCGGTTCGGCACGACCCGCAACCCGTACGACCCCGCCCGCGCGCCCGGCGGCAGCTCGAGCGGTGCCGCCGTGGCGGTCGCCGCCGGGCTCCTCCCCGCGGCGGTCGGCAGCGACGGAGGCGGATCCGTGCGGATCCCGGCAGCGGCGACGGGGCTCGTCGGGCTGAAGCCGAGCCGTGGCCGCGTCCCCGCGATGCCGGGCCGGTCAGGGGTCGGCGGCCTCTCGGTGGCCGGGCCGCTGACCCGCACGGTCGCCGACGCGGGCATGCTGCTCGACGCGCTCGTCCGACCCACGGGCCTCGACGAACCGGAGCCGTACGCGCTCGTCACGCCCGACGGCGGCGAGGGGCCGTTCACCGCGGCGGCCGTCCGCGGCGAGGGGCGGTACGTGGTCGGCCTCCTCGACGGTTCGCCCTGGGACGACACCGTCGACGTCGTGGTGGACCCCGCCGCGCGGGCTGCGGTCGAGACGGCCGTGCGGGTGCTCGGCGAGGTCGGTCACGGGGTCGAGGACGTCGCGATGCCGCGCACGCCCTACGCCGACGCGTTCCGGGTGGCGTGGGAGTCGAGCGCGGCGCGGCTGCCGCTCGTCCCGGGCATCGACCTGCGCGAGCTCACGCCCCTCGTCGGGTGGCTCGTCGACCGCGGCCGGCGCCTGACCGGGACGCAGGTGCTCGACGCGATGACGACACTCGACGCGTTCTCGGTCTCGCTCATCGGCGCGTTCGACCGGTTGGACGCCGTGCTCACCCCGACCCTCGCGCTGACGCCTCGGCCGCTGGGTTGGTACGGCGACGAACCGGAGGAGGACTTCCGGCGGCAGTGCGCCTACTCGCCGTGGACCTCGATGGCGAACGTGTCCGGGCTGCCGGCGATCACGCTGCCGGTGGGTGTGACGGCCGACGAGCACCCCGACGGCGGCGGGCTCCCGATGGGGGTGCAGCTGATCGGCCGCCCGGGCGGAGAACGGGTGCTGCTGGCGATCGGTGCCCAGCTCGAGCGTCGGCTCCGCTGGCAGCGGCGGCACCCGCCCGCCTGGACCGCGTAGGGGCCGGACGGGAGGCCCGTGGCGGCGCCGCCACGGGCCTCCCGTCCGGGACGTGCCGGGTGGGCGCGGGGCGCGCCGTCCCGGAGCGACACGGTCGTTGTCGTACGACGTCGGCGACGTCGCTCGTTGCGCGTGCAACGGTTGCGTGCGCGGGGTCGGGAGGCGCCGTCCCGGAACGACACGGTCGTTGTCGTACGACGTCGGCAGGGTCGTTCGTTGCGCGTGCAACGGTTGCATGCGCGGCAGAACGACACCACCGCTGTCGTACGACGGCGGCCGCGTCGCTCGTTGCGCGTGCAAGAGTTGCGTGCGCGGGGTCGGGAGGCGCGTCCCCGAAGGACACGGTCGCTGTCGTACGACGTCGGCCGCGTCGTCGACGAGCCAGCCGCGTGGGACGACCCACTTCGACTCCGCACGCGTCGATCGACACGCAGGGCGTCGGAACGCGCGCGTTTCGCCGAGCCCGGACCTGTCGTCCTACGGCAACGTCGGCGCGGCCGCCACGAGCGCCCGCGTCACGGGGTGCTCCGGCGCGTCGAGGAGCGACACCGGCCCGTGCTCGACGACCCGCCCCGCCGACATCACGGCCACCGTGTCGCACAGCCGCTGCACCACGCCGATGTCGTGCGACACGAGCACCAGGGTCAGCCCGAGGTCGTCGGCGAGCGACCGGAACAGGTCGATCACGCGGGCGCGGACCACCACGTCGAGGGCACTCATCGGCTCGTCCCCGAACAGGATCCGGGGCGAGTGCACCACGGCGCGGGCGATCGCGATGCGCTGCCGCTGCCCGCCGGAGAACTCGTGCGGGTACCGCGTCACGGCGTCCGCCGGCAGGTCCACCCGCTCCAGCACCGAGGACACGAGCGCGGCGTGCGAGCCGGGGACCCGGAGCGCCCGCAGTGGTTCGGCGACGATGGCACCGACGCGCATGCGCGGGTCGAGCGAGGCGTACGGGTCCTGGAACACCACGCCGGTCTCGCGTCGGAACCAGCGCAGCGCACGCGCGGACGCCGACGCGACCACTGGCCGTCCGGACGCCGTCACGGTCCCGGCGGTGGGTGCCTCCAGGCCGGCGAGCAGCCGCACCAGGGTGGACTTGCCGGAGCCGGACTCGCCGACGATGCCGAGGCGGCTGCCGGCGGCGACCGTCAGGTCGACGCCGTCGACCGCGGTCCGGACCGGTCCGGGCTCGAACGGTCCACGGCGGGGGAGCCGGTAGTGCCGGTGCAGTCCGGTGCCCTCGAGCAGTGCGGTCACCGGTCTCCTCCGGGGGTGCGGCGGGCGGTGGCCCGGGCGGCGGACACGAGCGCGGCGGTCGCCGGGTGCGACGGCGCGGAGAGCAGCTGCTGGACCGAGCCCCGCTCGACCACGCGTCCGGCGTCGAGCACGACCGCGGTGTCGGTGATCCGGGCGAGGACGGCGAGGTCGTGGGTGACGAACACCGTCCCCGCGGCCTGCCGTTCGAAGAGGTCGAGGATGCGCGCCTCGGTGGTGACGTCGAGGGCGGTCGTCGGTTCGTCGGCGACGAGGTACGCCGGCTCGCCCGCCACCGCCATCGCGATGCAGACGCGTTGCCGCTGACCGCCGGAGAGCTGGTGCGGGTACTGCCGGAGGAGCGACGAGGGGTCGGGGAGGCCGACCTCGGTGGCGAGCGCGACCGCTCGGGCCGCGGCGGTCCGCCTGTCGAGGCCGTGGTGCAGGCGGAGCGGCTCCGCGATCTGCGCGCCCACCCGTCGCAGCGGGTCGAGCGCGGTGCCCGGCTCCTGGAACACCATCCCGATGCCCGAGCCGCGGTGGCGCGCGCGCTCCCGGTCCGGCATCCCGACGAGTTCGGTGCCGTCGAGGCAGACGCTGCCGGTGACGGTCGCCCCCGCGGGTTCCAGACCCATGAGCGCGAGCGCGGTCATCGACTTGCCGGAGCCGGAGGCGCCGATGACGCCGAGGCGTCGGCCGGGAGGCACGGTGAACGTCACACGGTCGAGGATCGTCCGCCCCGCGATGCGGACGGTGAGGTCGCGCACCTCGAGCCCGCCCGTCGCGTCGACCGTGCTGGTCGCGTCGACCGTGCCGGTCCGTCCGGTCCGATCGGTCCGCCCGCTCTGCTCGTCCTGGCCGGTCATGCGGTCACCCCCGGTTCGGCGCCGGCGGCGCGGTCGCGGTCGGCCGCGGACGTCGTGCCGCCGTCCGCGGTTCCCGAGGTTGCCGGGCCGGCAGCGTCGGCGGACCGGTCCGCCGTGGTCAGCCGCGGGTCGGTCGCGTCACGGACGGCGTCGCCGAGGAGCGACAGCGCCGCGACGACGAGGGCGATCGACGCGCCCGGCCAGGTCGCACTCCAGGGGTGCACGCCGATGTACGCCTGGAGGTCGGACAGGAGCGACCCCCACGACGCCGTGTTCGACCCGGCGCCGTAGCCGAGGTACGACAGCCCGGCCTCGGCGAGCACCGCGGTCGCCATCGCGAGCGAGAGCTGCACGGTGAAGAGCGGCGCCGCGTTCGGGACGAGGTGCCGCAGCAGCACGCCACCACCGCCGACACCGGACGCGCGGGCCGCGGTGACGTAGTCGCTCCGGGCGATGCGGCGGATCTCCCCGCGGGCGACGCGGGCGATCGTGACGCCGAACGACAGCCCGACCGAGACGATCACGACACCGAGCGAGCCGCCGTACACCGCGGTGAGGAGCATGGCGGTGAGGAGCGTCGGGAACGCCACGAGGATGTCGAGGAGGACCGCCGTGCCCTCCCGGACCCACCGTGCGGTCAGCGACCCGATCGCGGTGAGGACGATGCCGACCACGCTCGCGATCACGCCGGACCCGACGGCGACGAGGACCGTCGTGCGGGTGCCGGCGAGCAGGTAGCTGGCGATGTCGCGCCCGGAGGCGTCGGTCCCGAACCAGTGCGCGGCGCTGGGGCCCTCCCACTGGTGGAACGGGTCGGCGCGGAAGGGGTCCTGCGGCGTCCACACGAGCGACACCGCGGCGAGGACCACGAGGAGCGCGAGCACCACCACGGCGAAGACGCCGGTCGGTCGGGCGAGGAGACGACGGATCACGACGAGGCCTCCCGCTGCCGGGGGTCGAGGGCGCGGTGCACGACGTCGACCGCGAAGCCGACGAGCAGGACGAGCCCGGTGAGCACGAGCAGCTCCGACTGCACCTTCGTGACGTCCCGCCGTCCGACGTCGGTGACGAGCATCCGGCCGACCCCGGGGAGCGAGAACAGCTGCTCGACCACGACCGCCCCGACGAGCAGCCCCGCGATCTGCACCCCCAGCACGGCGAGTACGGTCAGCGCGACCGAGGGCAGCCCGTGCCGGAGGAGCGCCTGGGTCCGGGTGAGCCCGATCGCCGCAGCCGTCCGGACGTGGTCGGCATCGAGGACGCTGAGCGTCGCCGAGCGGGTGAAGCGGAGGATGACCGCGCCCTCGACCGCGCCGATCGTCAGGGCCGGGAGCACGAGCGAGGAGAACGCCCGACCGGGCTCCTGCCAGCCGTCGAGCGGGAAGCCCTGCGTCGGGAGCCAGTGCAGCGTCACCGCGAACAGGGCCACGAGGAGCATGCCCGCCCAGACGATCGGCACCGCCGCGACGGCCTGCGCGACGAACCCGATGACCGCGCCGCCCGCACGCTTGCGGAGCACGGCGGCCAGCACGCCGAGCGGCACCCCGAGGACGAGGGCCGCGACGAGCGACATGCCCGCGAGCGGCAGCGTGACGCCGAGCTTCTGCACGAGCTCGGGCGCGACCGGGCCGTCCGTGACGAGTGACCGGCCGAGGTCACCCCGGAACAGCCCGCCGACCCAGTCGAGGTACTGCAGGACGACGGGGCGGTCGAGCCCGAGCTCCTGCCGCAGCTGCGCGACCTGCTCCGGGGTGGCCTGGGTGCCGGCGACGATCTGCGCCACGTCGCCCGGCAGCACCCGCAGCGTGGCGAACACGATGATGCTCGCCACGAGCAGGCCGACGACGAGCAGCAGGAGCCGCCCGATCAGGAACCGGGTCACGCGTCGATGCTACGGGGAGCGGCCGTCACCGTCGGCTCACCGGACGGCGAGCTTCGACAGGTCGAGCCGGGAGTTCGTGCCGTCGAACGGCACCCCCGTCACGCCCTTCCGCACCGCGGTGATCGACGTCGACGTGTACAGCCACTCGCCGGCGGCGTCCTCGGACACGATCCGGGCCGCCTTCCGGAGCGCCTCGACCTTGGCCGACTCGGTCGTCGCCGCGACGGACTGCGCGTAGAGGTCCTGGACCTCCTGGTTGTCGTACCCGAAGTAGTAGTCCGGGTTCGCCCAGTTGCCGAAGTCCCGCGCCTCGACGTGGTCGACCATGCTCATGTCGAACGTGCGGTCCCCGGACTTCGGGGCCTGGAACACCGTGGAGAGCCAGGTCGCGAAGTCGACGCGCTTGACGGTCAGGGTGATGCCGACGTCGGCGAGCTGCGACTTCAGCACGTCGCCGATCGTCGTCGGGTAGATGTTCGCGTACGTCAGCGTGAGGTCGAGCTTCTGCTTGCCGGCCGCGGCGAGGAGCTTCTTCGCGTTCGCGGGGTCGTACGCGTCGATCGAGGTGAGGTCCTCGTAGCCGGGGTCGAGCGCCGGGATCGGACCACCCTGCTCGACGCCGGTGCCACCGATCGCCTTGATGATCGCCTTCGCGTCGATGGCCTGCCGGATGGCCTGGCGCACGCGCTTGTCGGTGAACGGGGCCTTCTTGTCGTTGAACGCCAGCGTGTACTTGTCGGTCGTCTTGCCGGTGTGGAGCGTGATGTCCTGGTTGCCCTCGAGCTGGCTCTTGAGTGTTCCGTCGACCGCGGTCTGCACGTCGAGGTCGCCGTTCGCCATCGCGTTGACGGCGGTCGAGGGCTCGGTGATGTAGCGGAACTCGACCTTGGCGACCTTCGCCTTCGCGCCCCAGTAGTCGTCGTTGCGCTCGAAGGTCAGCGAGTCGCCCTGCTTCCACGACGCGACCTCGTACGGGCCGGTGCCGTTCGCCGAGTCCGACAGGTCGTTCTTCGCCGCCTTCTCGAGCACGAGGCCCGAGCGTCCGGTGAGGTTCCAGAGCAGGTCGGAGTCCGGCTTCGAGAGCTGGAGGACGACCGTGTCGGACGACGGCGACGTGATCGACGCGACGTTCGCGAGCTTGGCCGAGTCGACGTAGGTCTCGTTGTCCTTGACCTGCTCGAGCGACCACACGACGTCGGCAGCGGTGACGCGCTTGCCGTCCTGGAACGTCGTGCCCTTCCGCAGGGTGAACGTGTAGGTGCGTCCGTCGGAGGAGACCTCGTGCGAGGACGCGAGCACGTTCCGGACCTCGCCGTCCGCGGTCCGGCCGACGAGGCCCTGGTAGACGTTGTCGATGAGCACCTGGTCGAGCGCGGCACCGGACTGGGTGCGGATGTCGAGGCTCGTGGGCTCGAGCACCAGGCCGACGCGCACGGTGGCGTCGGCGCCGCCCTGCTCGGTCGAGGACCCGGAGCAGCCGGCGAGTGCGAGTGCGGAGACGGCGGCCACCGCGGTCGCGGCGAGGGCGATGCGCGCCCGCTTCGACGCGGCGGTGCGGGGGAGGAGCGGACTCATGGGTTGTGGGTTCCTTCCGGGCGCTCGTGGCGACGGTCGTCGCGCGGCGCTCGCACGAGACTACTGGCGTGCGGAGCCGTGCTGCGACGGTTTCTGTTCCGAGTGCAACAATTCGTGATCGTGCGTCCATGCCCGGATCGCGCGGGCGAGTTCGAGCGGTGCCTGGTTCTGCACCGCGTGCCGCGACGGCACCGTCACGATCCGGGCGTCCGGCAGACGTTCGGCGAACGAGGCGTGCAGCTTCGGCGAGACGTAGCCGCGGTCGCCGCGCACGAGGAGGATCGGCACGTCCAGTGCCTCGAGGTCCGGCCAGGCATCGGCGAACCGCCCCACCGAGGCGGTGCGGCCGATCGGCAGGTGCGGGAAGTGGTGCCGACGCACGAGTCGGCCGTCGGCACCGAGCCGCGTGGTGTGCCGGGCCTCGCGCAGCAGGACGTCCCGGTCGTCGCCGACCCGTGCCTCGACGGCGCGGTCGACGACCTCGTCGAGCGACGCGAACGGCTCCTCGTCCTCGAGCGCGCGGGCGATCCGGTCCACGGCCCGCTGTGCGAAGTCCGGGGACATGTCGACGAGCACGAGGCCCGTGACCCGCTCGGGAGCGGTCGCGGCGATCCGCGCGGCGAGGATGGCGCCGAGCGAGTGCCCGACGAGGACCCCCGGCGGCACGTCCAGCGCGTCGAGCGCGGCGAGCACGGTCGGCGCGGTCGCGCTCGCGCCGTAGTCGGCGTCGTCGCGCCACGACGACCGTCCGTGCCCCGGCAGGTCGAGCGCGACCGCCGGCGCGCCGACGGCGATCGCCGTCTGGTCGAAGCTGTGCGCGTCGATGCCGAGCCCGTGCAGGTAGGTGATCCGGGCCTCCCGGTCGCCCCACCGGATCGCGGACACGTCGTGCCCGTCCGCGGTGCGGACCACCTGCCTGGAGGCGCCCAGCGGCTCCGTCACGCCGCTCGCGGCGGCGAGACGGGCGAGGTCGGCGAACTCGTCGGGCTGGTCGGGCGGTGCGGCAACGGACACGCGACGATCCTGCCACCGCGCCGAACCCTGGCCGCGTTAGGTAAGGCATGCCATACTTGGACCCGTGGCAGCCCTGTACCGCATCTTCTCCGTCCGCGTGGCAGCCGTCACGTCCCTCACGCCGCACTTCGTGCGCGTGACGCTGACGGGCGACGCCCTCGCGGAGTTCTCCGCCGTCGGGCTCGACCAGCGGATCAAGGTCATGCTGCCGATCGAGGGCCACGGGTTCACCGAGCTGCCCGAGGACGGCGACTGGTACGCCGCCTGGCGTGACCTGCCGGACGCGGTGCGCAACCCGCTCCGCACCTACACCGTGCGGTCGTTCCGGCCCGACGCGCACGAGCTCGACATCGACTTCGTCGCGCACGGCGACGCCGGACCCGCCTCGCGCTGGGTGTCCGGCTGCCGGGTGGGCGACGAGCTGCGGATCATCGGTCCCCGGGTGCCGGAGTCGCCCGACGAGCTGGCGACCGGTGCCGCCGAGTTCGCCCCCGGCACCGCGACCCGCATCCTGCTCGCCGGCGACGAGACCGCCGCGCCCGCCATCTGCGCCATCCTCGAGGCGCTCGACGTCGCCACGGTCGGTCACGTCTTCATCGAGGTCCCGACCGACGCCGACCGGCTGCCGGTCAGCGCGCCGTCCGGGGTCGAGGTCCGGTGGATCGCCCGCAACGGCGCGTCGCACGGTGTCCGGATGACCGACCAGGTGCACGCGTGGGCGTCGACCGTCACCGCGACCAGCGGCGGCGGTCCGTCGGCGGTCTGCGCCGACGTCACCGACTTCACCGAGGTCGACGTCGACGAGCAGGTCCTCTGGGAGGTCCCCTCGCCGGTCGACGAGCGCCCGGTCTACGCCTGGATCGCGGGGGAGGCCGGTTGCGTCAAGGAGCTCCGCCGCCACCTCGTGCGCGGGGTCGGTCTCGACCGCAAGCAGGTCGCGTTCATGGGCTACTGGCGGAACGGCAAGGCCGAGCATTGACAGCGGTGGTGCCGACCACCGCCCTGCCGACGACCGCGCTGGGTGCTCGTGGGCTGACGCTCGCGTACGACGACCGCGTGGTCGTGTCCTCGCTCGACGTGGACGTCCCGGACGGTGAGCTGACGGTCGTCATCGGACCGAACGCCTGCGGGAAGTCGACGCTGCTCAAGTCCTTCGCGCGCACGCTGCGGCCCAGCGCGGGCACGGTGTACCTCGACGGGGCGCCGATCACGTCCCTCCGCCCGAAGGCCGCCGCCCGTCGGGTGGCGATGCTGCCGCAGACGCCGATCGCCCCGGACGGCATCACTGTCCGCGACCTCGTGTCGCGCGGACGCTTCCCGCACCAGGACCTCCTGCACCCGTCGTCGGGGTCCGACCGGGCGGCCGTGCAGGCTGCCCTGGAGCAGACCGACACGGTGTCGCTCGCGGATCGCAGCGTCGACGAGCTCTCGGGTGGGCAGCGGCAGCGCGTGTGGATCGCGATGGTGCTCGCGCAGGGGACCGACATCGTCCTGCTCGACGAGCCCACGACGTTCCTCGACATCGCGCACCAGTACGACGTGCTCGAACTCGCGGCCGGGCTGCACCGCGCCGGGCGGACAGTCGTGGCGGTGCTGCACGACCTCAACCAGGCCGCGCGGTACGCCACGCACCTGATCGCGATGCGCGCGGGGTCGATCGTCGCGGCGGGCACTCCGGCGGAGGTCCTGACGGCCTCCCTCGTCGAGGACGTCTTCGGCCTGCCGTGCGTCGTCGTCCCCGATCCGGAGACCGGCACGCCCCTCGTCGTCCCGAGGCGTCCCGCGGCCTGACGGTGCCTGCTCGCCGCGGACGCGTGGTCTGCCCGCCGCGGACTCCGGCAAGCGGTTGGTCGCAGGACGTGCCGCTCACCTCCGTCGCGCGCGACACCTTCCGCGACCAGCGCGAGAGACGCGCGGCATGTCGCGCGACCAAGCGACGGACTGCCCGCTGGCAGAAGCATCACGTGCTGCGGCGCCGGTTGGTCGCAGGACGTGCCGCTCACCTTCTTCGCGCGCGACACCTTCCGCGACCAGGCCGAGACACAGACGGCATGTTGCGCGACCAGCTCGGGACCCGCGGCAGTCGCGCGACCGAGGAACGGACTGGAGGCCCGTGGCGGCGCCGCCACGCGCCTCCCGTCCGTCCCGAGCAGCGTCAGCGGACGTAGCCGCCGTCCTCGAGACCGGCCTCGACCTCGAAGCGGTTGCGCAGCGGGTCGCGCCCGGCGATCGCGTACAGGACGGGCATCGCCATGCCGTACCGCTTCCACTGCGTGACGTGGACCCGCTCGTGCCGGAGCACGCGGTCGCCGTCGTTGTCGCGCGTCAGGTACACCGAGCCGACGCAGGTGCCGCCTCGGCGGAACGCCCACCGGGGGAGGCCCGAGCAGACGACCAACCCGTCGACCACCCGGACGGGCCCGGTCGACAACGGGAGCCCGACGGCGAGGCCGACGGCGGTCGCGACGAGCCATCCGGCCCGGGACACGACCGAGTCGACGAACGGGTTCACTCCGGGCGGCCGTAGGTCTCGAGGAGCCGCAGCCACACCTCGTTCATCGTGGGGTAGGCGGGAACGGCGTGCCAGAGGCGGTCGATCGGCACCTCACCGACGACCGCGATCGTCGCCGCGTGCAGCATCTCCGCGACGTCCTGGCCGACGAAGGTCGCGCCGACGACGACGCCACGGGATTCGTCCACGACCAGGTTCGCTCGGCCGGCGTACCCGTCCGCCTGCAGCGCGGCGCCGGCGACGTTGCCGAGTTCGTACTCGACGGTGCGGACGTCGATGCCCTGCTCGCGGGCCTTCGCCTCGGTGAGCCCGACGCTCGCGACCTCAGGGTCCGTGAACGTCACCTGCGGGGCGGCGGCGTGGTCGGCGGTGGCGACGTGCGCACCCCACGGTTCGGTGTGGAGCGGCGTGCCCTGGAACCGGGCGGCGATCGCCTCGCCGGCGGCGCGCGCCTGGTACTTGCCCTGGTGGGTGAGCAGCACGCGGTGGTTCACGTCGCCGACCGCGTACAGCCAGTCGGTGCCGTGCACGAGCATCGTGTCGTCGACGTCGAGCCACGCGCCCGGTTCGAGGCCGACCGTCTCGAGACCGAGGTCGGCGGTGTGCGCGCGGCGACCGGTGGCGGCGAGGACCTCGCTCGTGACGACCGTCGAGCCGTCGTCGAGCGTCGTGGTGACCAGGCCGTGTTCGTCGCGGTCGACCCGCACGGGGTTCACTCCGGTACGGACGTCGACGCCGCGAGCGCGGAGGGCGTCCGCCACGAGCTCGCCGGCGAACGGCTCCATCCCACCGAGCAGGCCGTGCCGGGCGACGAGGGTGACCTTCGCGCCGAGCGATGCCCAGGCGGTCGCGAGCTCCGAGCCGGAGACACCGCCACCGATGACGAGCAGGCTTTCCGGGACCTCCTGCGCGCTGGTTGCCTCGCGGGTGCCCCACGGCTGAGCCTCGGCCAGACCGGGGACGTCGGGCAGGGTGTGCAGCGAACCGGTGACCACGGCGACGGCCGCGCGGGCCGAGTGGGACTCGCCGCCGACCTCGATGGTCTTCTCACCGGTGATGCGCGCGTGCCCGCGGAGGAGGGCGATGTCGGCCGACTCGAGCCAGGACACCTGCCCGTCGTCCTTCCAGTCCGAGGTGAAGGAGTTGCGGCGGGCGAGCACGTGCGCGGCGTCGAGGGTGCCGGTGACGGCCTGCGCTGCCCCGTCGAGGCGCTTGGCCGCCTCGAGCGCATGGCCGCTGCGGAGGAGCGCCTTGGAGGGCATGCACGCCCAGTACGAGCACTCACCACCGACGAGTTCCGCCTCCACGATCGCGACCGAGAGTCCGCGCTTGTGGGCGTAGTCCGCCACGTTCTCGCCGACTGCGCCGGCGCCGATCACGATGAGGTCGTAGTCCGTCATGTCGCCAACCTACGCGGCCTCGATCAGGGGATGCCGACGGAGATGGGTACAGGGCGTGGCCGGGTCGGTCCCCGCACCCGCCAGGGCTCGGGCGTCTTCGCGGCGTTCGCCAAGGCTCGGGGGTCTTCGCGATGTTCGCAAGGGCTCAGGGGGTCTTCGCGGCGTTCGCCAGGGCTCAGAGGGTCTTCGCGGCGTTCGCCAGGGCTCAGGGGGTCTTCGCGGCGTTGGCCAGGGCCCCGACGGCCCGCAGGATCACGCCGAGGTCGTCGACGGCACGCTCGGGGTCGACCGGCGCGAACCCGGTGAGGGCCGCACCCACGAGCCGACGACCCCGCGTCGCCGCCTGGATGAGCTCGACCAGGCCGGCACCGTCGAGACCGAAGGGCACTGGTTCGAGGAGCCCGTCGACCTCCGAGGGGTCGAGCACGTCGAGGTCGACGTGGACGAAGACCGAACCAGCTGCCGTGGCGTCCACGGCGGCGGCGACGGCGTCGGCGGTGGCGGCGTCCACG
Organism: Curtobacterium luteum; assembly: GCF_001475545.1. GTDB lineage: Bacteria > Actinomycetota > Actinomycetes > Actinomycetales > Microbacteriaceae > Curtobacterium > Curtobacterium luteum_A. The sequence goes on from NZ_LDQC01000068.1 coordinate 51,520, forward strand.
TCGAGGGTGCGGATGCCGGCGCGCTCGAGCGCGGTCAGTTCGCTGTCCTCCGTGCCACGCACGCCCGCGAGGACGACCTTCGACCCCGACAGGACGGGCAGGTCGGGGAAGAGGTCGTCCGGTCGGTCGACGAGGATCCGGAGCGCCGCCGCCTCGGCCGCCACCGGTTGGGCGCGGTTCAACGGGCGGTAGCCGCTCGACCCTGCGATCCGGACGAAGGCGGTGTCGTCGTCGACACCGACCGTCGCGCCGAGGAACGACGAGCCGTCTCCGCCGACGACGAACGGGGTCTCGCGTGCGACGCTGGACTCCTCGGCCACCCGTTCCGCTGTCTGCCGCACCGAGGTGTAGCGGGCGATCGCGGTCTCGAGTCGGTCACCCGCCCCCGGCGGGACGTCGACCACCGTCGTGGAGGCCCGGGGGAGGTCCGCCGCGATCGCTGCCGCGCCGTCCCCCAGCCGCATCGCACGGGACGACGCCGAACCCTGCCACTGACCGACCACGATGAAGTGCATCGTGCCAGTCTGGCAGCCGGGTCCGGCGTCGTCCGGAGCGCGTGCTGGGTTGCTGCTGGGTCGCGGCTGGGTCAGCGCCCAGCGACACGGCCCCGCGCGCAGCGCAACTGGTCAGATGCTCGACGAGCCACCGCTCTTGAGCGCAGCGAGTCGGGCCTCGACCTCGGCGTCCTTGCCGACGTCCTCGAGGCTCTCGAACTGCGCGTCCAGGCTCGAGGACTGGAGCTCCTGCTGCCCGAGGACCTTCGCCTCTTCGCGGCGGACCTTCTCCTCGAAGCGGTTGAGGTCGCTCGTCGGGTCGGTGATGTCGATGTTCCCGATCGCGTCGTTGACCTTCGACTGGGCCTCCGCCGTCTTCTGGCGGGCGACGAGCGAGTCGCGCTTCGACTTGAGCTCCTCGAGCTTCTGCTCCATGCCGGCGAGTCCGGCCTTGAGCTTCTCGACCTGCTCGTTCTGCGTCGCGAGCGGTCCCTCGTTGTCCTTGACCTCTTGCTCGGCGGCGATCTGCTTGCCGATGGCGATCTTGGCGAGGTTGTCGAACTTGTCGGCGTCGGCGGTCTTGCCCTCGGCGCGGTACTTGTCGGCGGCGGAGGAGGCGTTGGCGGCCTTCTGCCCCCACTCCACAGCGGCCTTCTTGTCCTCCTCGTGGTCCTGTTCGAGCAGGCGGAGGTTACCGATGGTCTGCGCGATGGCGGTCTTCGCATCCGCGATGTTGTTCGAGTAGTCCCGCACGAGCTGGTCGAGCATCAGCTGCGGGTCCTCGGCGTTGTCGATGAGCTGGTTCACGTTCGCCCGGATGAGCGAGGAGATGCGCCCGAGGATCGTCTGCTTGGCCATTGCTGTTCCCTTTCTGGAGAAGAACGGTTCCGTGCTGTCAGGTCGTGCTGTCAGGTCGTGGTGCGGGTGGTGCCGGCCAGGAGGGGCGCCGGTCAGAAGCGGCCGCCGCCGGAG
>NZ_LDQC01000069.1 GCF_001475545.1 Curtobacterium luteum
CGCCGGCGCCGGCCTGATCGGCGCGCGCGCCCTGCGCCGCCGTCACGCCCAGCGCTGACCCGAGACGCCTCCCGTCGGTCGTGTGCCCGCGCGACCGACGGGAGGCTCACCCCGGCCCCGTCCCGCCCCTCCCGGCGCGACGGGGCCGCTTCCGTCACACGCCGGTGTCGCGTCGGTAGCGTGGGCGCATGCCGACGCTGCTGCACATCGACTCCTCCGCCGACCTCGCCCACTCCCGCTCCCGCGCGCTGACCGCCGCGTTCGCCGACGCCTGGCGGGCGCGCGGCCCCGAGTACACCGTCGTCCGGCGGGACCTGCACGTCGACCCGCTGCCCCACCTCGAGACCTCGGCGCTGCACTGGGCAGCGAGTGACCGCACCCCGGACGAGGTCGTGGCCCCCGAGGCCGAGGCACTCCGTCAGGAGGTCATCGACGAGCTGCTCGCCGCGGACGTCCTGCTCGTCGGCTCGCCGCTCTACAACTACACCGTGCCGTCCACGCTCAAGGCCTGGCTCGACCGCGTGCACATCCCGGGCGTCCTCGTCGGCGACGTGCAGCCGCTCGCCGGCCGTCCGGTCGTCACGGTGGTCAGCCGAGGCGGGACCTACGACGCCGACACCCCCACCGAGGGATGGGACCACGGCTCCCCCGTACTGCAGATCATCCTCGGTACGGCCCTCGGCATGAAGCACTACCCGGTGACGGTGAGCGCCACCCTGGCCGACCGACTCCCGGACCTCGCACCGCTGGCCGACCACGCCGCCGCCGAGTTCGCCGACGCGAAGACCACCCTGGAGCGGCTGGCCACCACCGTCGTCTGACCTTCCGGACGGGCAGCGCGAGCACGCGCCGCAGGACTCAGGCGGGACGGACCTCGCCCGCGCGCCCGAGCAGCGCCGCGTGGTACGCGGTCTGCGTGAGGGCGCTCGCGAGGAGGAACCCCGTCATCGACTCGATCCCGCCGCTGAACGGGACCCGCGTGGCGACCTCGAACAGCGTCGGCTCGTGCAGGGTGTCGAGCGCCGCGGCGACGTGCCGCGAGCGCTCCTCCCGGTGTCGTGCGAGGGTCCGAGCGCGGGTGACCACGTCACGGAAGCGGTACTCGTGGCCGGGGCAGACCTCGAGGTCGGCGTACCGGTCGAGCCGTCGGAGCGAGGCCAGGTAGTCGCCGAGCGGGTTCGTGGACGTCCGCCCGCCGAGCCCGATGCCGGAGTTGATCCTCGGCAGGACGTGGTCGCCCGTGAAGAGCAGGCCGTCGCCCTCGTCGACGAAGCAGCTGTGGCCGGCGGTGTGTCCAGGGGTGTGCAGCGTGCGGATGTCCCGACCGGCGATGGGCAGTGCGTCGCCGTCGTCGAGCAGGAGGTCGGCGTACGGCTCCGTCGTGCGGCCGAGTCCGATCCGTCGTCCGCTCCCCCACGCGGCCACGACACCGGCGCGGAGGTGTCCCGGCAGCCCCCACGACGCGATGTCGGCGTCGTTCGCGGCGGCGTCGGCACCCTCGTGTCGGAGCGCATCGACGTCGGCCCGGTGCATGGCGACCCGGGCTCCGGTCGCGCGGCGGACGGCTGCGGCAGCACCGAGGTGGTCGGCGTGCAGGTGCGTGACCACGACGAGCCCGACCTCGTCGAGCGAGCGTCCGGTCGCAGCCAGTCCCTCGCGGAGCGCGGTGAGGTCGTCGGCGGCGGACCACCCTGGATCGAGGAGGGTCACCGTACCGTCGGTCCCCTCGATCACGTAGACGAGCGTCGCGTCCGGCACGCCGGACCGGAACGGGACGGCAAGTGTCCAGACGCCCGGCCGGACCTCCTCGACCGGGGGCAGCGCACCGTCCCGGAGCGCTCCGGCCTGCACGGGACTGGTCGGTTCCGGTGCCGGCGCTGCAGGCGGGGGCACGGTCGTCACGCGCCCACCCTAGCGACGCGCGCCGACTGGGCGGACGCGCACCGTGCCTCCAGGCCGACCTGCTCGCGGGCCGACCAGCACGTCGATCCGTTCGGTGGCCCATCCGGTGCGCGATCCGCGCGGATCGCGCACCGGATGGGCCACCGAACGAACCGACCACTCGGCCCCGCCCGAGTAGACAGACCGCATGGACACCGCACCCATGCTCGCGAAGGCCGTCCCGACCGTCCCCGAGCCGGACAGCGTCCGAGGCGGCCTGCGGTACGAACCGAAGTGGGACGGCTTCCGCGGGATCGTCACGGTCGACGGAGACGACGTCGAGATCGGGAGCCGCGGCGCGAAGCCCCTCACCCGGTACTTCCCGGAGCTCGTCGAGGCGTTCCGCGGACGACTCGGCGGTCGCGACCACCCGGTGGTGCTCGACGGCGAGGTGGTGCTGCGCTCCGGCGGACCCGGCGCCGAGCACCTCGACTGGAACGCCCTGTCGCAGCGCATCCACCCCGCGGAGTCCCGCATCGCGAAGCTCAGTAGGGAGACGCCGGCACAGTTCGTCGCGTTCGACCTGCTCGCGGTCGACGGCGAGGACCTCACCGGTCGGCCGTTCGACGAGCGGCGCGACCGGCTGGAGCAGCTCGGTCGGGACCTGTCGGATCCGCTCTTCGTCACCCGCACCACGCTCGACGTCGACCTCGCCCGCGAGTGGTTCACGACCTTCGAGGGCGCCGGTCTCGACGGCGTCGTCGCGAAGCCCCGCGCGCGACCGTACGAGCCGGGCAGACGGACCATGCTCAAGGTCAAGCACCACCGCACGGCAGACGTCGTCGCGATCGGCTACCGGATCCACAAGAGCGGGCACGGGGTCGGATCGCTCCTCGTCGGGCTGTACGACAGCGACGGGGAACTCCGACAGGTGGGCGGCGTCTCCGCCTTCTCGGACAGGCGGCGGGTCGAGTTGGTCGAGGAGCTCGAACCGGTGGTCGTCACGGACGCGGACGGGAGGCCCGTCACCGGTGACGGGGAACGGTCGCGGTTCTCGTCGGGTCGCGACACGTCGTTCGTCCGGCTGGAGCCGACGCTCGTGCTGGAGGTGCGGTACGACCAGATGGAGGGCGACCGCTTCCGGCACACCGTGCAGTTCGAGCGGTGGCGGCCGGACCGCGACCCGGAGTCGTGCGGCTACGACCAGCTCGACGTGCCCGTCGCCTGGGATCTGCGAGCAGTGCTCGAGTAGAGCTTGCCCTGTCCGATTGTCGCTCCTATGCTCGACTTAGTTAGGCTACCTAGTAACCTCGGGGGCAAGGAGGACACCATGGTCATCGACGGCATCAGCGAGACGCACCGCGGCACGTGGTCGCGCCTGACGCGGCTCAACACGGCGAGCGTGAGCCTGCCGATGCGGACGACCCGGGTGGACGACAGCGCCCCCGTGGTCGACGAGCGGAACTAACGCTCCTCGGCCTGCTTCGCGCGCGACGGTTGAACGCGCGGCGGCTCGCCCGGCATCTTCGGGAAGTCCGGCGGGAACGGCAGCTCCCCGAGTCCGTCGCCGAGATCCCGCTCCCACCACGCGAGCATCGGCCCGACCGCTCCGGGTGCCTCGTGCACGGCCTCCCACGGGTCCCCCTGCTCGCGCAGCCGGTCCGGGACCGAGCGCACCGTGAACACCGTGGGATCGACGGTGTCGAGCTCCTCCCACGTGATCGGCGTCGACACGCTCGCGTGCGGCAGCGCCCGCGGACTGTAGGCGCCGGCCATCGTGCGGTCGCGGTTCGCCTGGTTGAAGTCCACGAACACCCGCTGCCCCCGTTCCTCCTTCCACCACGCGGTCGTCACCCGGTCCGGCATCCGCCGCTCGAGCTCCCGCGCGGCAGCGATCACCGCGTGCCGGACGTCGAGGAACTCGTACTCGGGCCGCACCGGAGCGAACACGTGCAGGCCGCGGTTGCCGCTCGTCTTGATCCACGCGGTGAGGCCGACGTCGGCGAGCACCTTCCTGAGCTCGTGCGCGACCGGGACCGTGTCGCGGAAGTCCGTCCCCGGCTGCGGGTCGAGGTCGATGCGGAGCTGGTCCGGGTGGTCGGGGTCCCCGGCACGGGACGCCCACGGGTGGAAGACGACCGTGTTCATCTGGGCTGCCCACACGGCGACGGCCGGCTCGTCGACCACGAGCTGCGGGTGCTTCCGGCCGCTCGGGTACGTGACCTCGACGTCGCGGACGTAGTCCGGCGCGCCCTTCGGCGGGTTCTTCGAGAAGAAGTCCTCGCCGTCGACGCCGGCCGGGAACCGCTGCAGCGAGATCGGCCGGTCGCCGTTCGCCCGGACGAAGGCGTCCCCGACCGCGACGAGGTACTCCGCGAGCTCGAGCTTCGTGATGCCCGGCTCGGACCACAGCACGCGCGAGGGGCTGCTGATCCGGACCTCCCGGTCGCCGTCCGGGCCCGGGACCGTCAGCATCGTCGCCTCGCTCGCCATGGAGCGGACCGTACACGGGCGTTGCTGCCCCGGCTCCGAGCAGAGATCACATGGTGTTCCAGTGCAGGCGACCGTTGGCGTCCGCGCCGTGTCCGCCGCACTGGTACGAGCGTCCATTCGCAGCTTGGGCCACGACACCGCTCTCCGCGCTCGCGCAGTACGCGCCGGGCGTGATGAAGGAATGCTGCTCGGGTACCTTCGGAGCTGGAGCGGGTGCGGGCGCGACGTACGTCCCGATCGTCGTCACCTCAACAACGGGCGCGCGGTTGAGTACCTGCCTGACCTGTTCGCGTTCCGTCTCAACGCCATCGACGGTGGTGACCCGGTAGTAGGTCGTCTTCACGCCGTCGACGCCGGCGATCGTGACGTGCGACTCGCCCTTCGGAACGGTGGCGTCCTCGACGGTCGTCCGAGAGAACGGCACCGAACTCCGCTCGGACACCTCGGTGACGACCGTTTTCGGCGTCGGAGTCGGAGTGGGCGTTGCCCTCGGCGCCGGAGTCGATGATCCGTCCGGCGCGGGATCGCTGAGGAGAGGCTTCGCCTGCACGGGCGGGGCTACCGCTGTGGTCGGAGCGTTCGACACGACCGCGCCGACCAAGGCACCGGCCGAGCCGATACCGCCGAGCCAGATCACCGCGGCCACCGCGACGACGACTGTCGCCTTCGCCTTGGTCGTCATCGTTCCCCAGCGCATCGCCCACTCTCCCTGTTGTCGATCGACGCTCAAGGATGCGGGAAGCGGACATGTATCGCGTACCCCCCGAACGGGATCGCCGCGCTGCGGGGACATCCGGCGAGTGGGTGCACGCTGGGATGGTGACGGCGTACCTCGGAGTGGACCTGGCGTGGGGACTCGGCTCGGAGCGGAAGCCCGCGAACGAGACCGGCCTGGTGGCGATGGACGCGGACGGCACGATCACCGACGCCGGCTGGGCCCGTGGGGTCGACGCCGTGACCGACTGGGTCGCTGAGCACGTCGGTCCGCGCACCCTCGTCGCCGTCGACGCCTCCCTCGTCGTGACGAACGCCACGGGCATCCGCGAGGCCGAGCGGCAGGTCGGACAGCGCTACGGCCGGTGGAAGGTCGCGGCGAACCCGACGAACCTCGCGTCCGCGGCGAGCGCCGGCGCCCGGCTGCTGGACCGGCTGACGGCGCTCGGCGTCGGGTACGTCGACAACACGACCGCGATGCGCGAGCGCACCGGTCCGGCAGCGTTCGAGTGCTACCCGTACACGACACTGGTCGGCGTCGAGGAGCTCGGGTACGACGACGAACGTCCCCGGTACAAGCGCCTCGACACGAGGATCCCCGCCGCCGAGGCCCGGATCCGTCGCGCGGTCGCGTTCGACACGCTCGTGCACCGGCTCCGCACGACGCCACTCGACCCGCCGTTCCTGCTCGATTCCCACCCGCTGACGGCCGGCCTGGCCGAACCCTCGGGCGTGCACGGGCCGGCGCACAAGCACCGGGAGGACCTGCTCGACGGCGCCCTGTGTGCCTGGACCGCCGCATTCTGGGAGCGGCACGGCGACGAGCGGGTGCAGGTCCTGGGACGCGATCCGGGCCTCCCGGTCGACCCGGCGGAGCCGCCGGACGAGACGGGCCGACGGCCCGTCGTGGTGGCGCCCGCCCGCGCGTCCCAGCGGCGCGCCGTCGGTAGGCTGGACCGGTGACGACGACCACCGATCCCCTGCGCATCGGACTGGTGTCGCTGCACACCTCCCCCGGCGACGAACCCGGTTCCGGCGAGGTCGGCGGCATGAACGTCGTCGTCCGCCACCAGGCCGAGGCGCTGGCGGACCGCGGACACCACGTCGAGATCGTGACCCGGCGCTCGTCGCCGACGCAGCCGGACTCGGTGTCGCTCGTGCCGGGCGTGTGCCTGCGGTTCCTCTCCGCGGGGCCGGCGGAGCCGGTGCCGAAGGGCGAGCACGACGCGTTCATCGAGCCGTTCCGCGAGGGGCTCACCCGCCTCGGTCCGTACGACGTGCTGCACTCGCACCACTGGTTCTCGGGCGTCGCGGCTCTGCCGGTCGCCCGCGAGCGGGGCATCCCACACGTGCAGTCGTTCCACTCCATCGCGGCCGCGTCCGACACCCCGTTGTCCGAGGGCGAGCGGCCGGAGTCCGCGGGACGCCCCGCCGGCGAGCAGCTGCTCGCTCGGGAGTCCGACGCCGTCGTCGTGGTGTCGTCGGCCGAGGCGGAGACCGTCCGCGACCGCCTCGGCGGCGACCCCGGACGGGTCTGGATCGTCCCGCCGGGCGTCGACGGCTCGGTGTTCCGTCCGGCCGCCGCGGGTGCGCGGCGTGCGGACGTCCCGTACGTGGTGGCGGCTGCCCGCGTCCAGCCGTTGAAGGGGCTCGACCTGGCGATCGAGGCGATCGCGGGCATCGACCGGGAGGCACGCCCCACCCTCGTCATCGCGGGTGACGCCTCGAGCGAGGCGGGCGACTACGTGGCGGAGCTGCGCCGGCTCGCGTCCGAGCACGGCATCGCCGACCGCGTCACGTTCGTCGGTCCACAGTCACGGGCTGACCTCGCGTTCCTGTTCCGCGGCGCGGCAGCCGTGCTGGTCCCGTCGCACTCGGAGACGTACGGCCTCGTCGCGCTCGAGGGCTCCGCGTCCGGGGTGCCCGTCGTGGCCGCCGCTGCCGGTGGTCTCCGCGAGGCCGTGGTGGACGGCGAGACCGGGGTGGTGCTCGAGTCCCGCGACCCGGACGTCTGGGCTGCGGAGATCGCGCACATCCTGACCGACTCCGGGTACGCGGCGGCGTTGGCTGCGGCGGGTCGGGAGCACGCGGAGCGGCTGAGCTGGGAGCGGTCAGCGGCCGGTCTCGAGCAGGTGTACCGCCGGGTCCTCGGGCGGGAGTAGCGACGTGGGCCACGACGTGTTCGACCCCTTCTGGGCGGCGCTCGACGCCGTGCCCGTCGCACCGGATGCCGAAGCCCTGTACGACGTCGGGACGGCTGCCGGACGGCTCCGTCGGAGGAACCTCGCGACGTACCTCGACACCGTCGGGCGTGCGGCGACGATGCTGCTCGTCGCGGAGGCTCCGGGGTGGCGCGGCATGACGAACACGGGCGTGCCGTTCACGAGCACGCGGGAGCTCGGGCCGGAGTACCTCGTGCCGCCGGAGCCGAGCGCGCCGTGGGAGGCGTCGTCGCGCGTGGTGCAGGCGGTCCTCGCCGAGTGGACCGGGCCGCTGCCGGTGGCGTGGGCGGTGTTCCCGCACCACCCCTTCGCGGCGCCGGACCGACTGACGAACCGGACGCCGCGGCCGGCGGAGGTCCGCGCGGGCGCCCCCGTCGCGATCGCGCTGCTCGGTGCCCTCCGGGCGCTCCGGGCGACAGGCGCGGACTCGGACGAGGTCGATCCCTGTTCCGGTGCCGGTGCCCTTGCCGGTGCCGGTGCCGGTGCCGGTGCGGACGGGGCTGGGGCGGCCGCGGCCGGGACTGGGGCGGCCGCGGCCGGGGTGGCCGGGCGTGACGTGCGCGTCGTCGCCGTCGGGCGGAAGGCGCAGGGGGCGTTGGCGCTCGCGGGGATCGACGCCGTCGCCGTCCGGCACCCGGCGCAGGGCGGTGCCGCGCAGTTCACCGCCGAGATGCGGGCGCTCCGAGACGCCTGACGGTGCCCGCGCCCGCGCGAAGACGGTCGCGCGTCGCTCGTCGCTCGACGTGCGCCGATCGTCGCCCGCCCGACCCCGAGACTCGGCCCGGCGGACAGTTTCGCGATGCGCGGGGCGCGAAAGTGTCCGCGGAGCCGAGTCTCGGGCGACGGCGACGGCGCCGGCGGGAGCGGGAGCGCAGACGGCCTCCCACGGTCCCGAGTCAGGCGGAGCGGACCTCGACGCCCCTCGCGGCGAACGCGTCGGCGACGTGCGCGGGCAGCGGTGCGGCGGCGTACACGACCTCGAGTGCGGGGAGCTCGAGGAGATCGTCCCAGTTCTGCACGTCGTAGCGGTCGTCGGAGCCGTCCCACCCGGGGTGCACGTCCTGGAGCACCTCGAGGTCGCTGTCCACCGTCAGCTCGGTGACCAGCGCGAGGTGCGACGGCAGGAGGTCGAGGTCGTCGTAGTACTCACGTGCCCGGTCGTCCTGGCCGTCGACACCGAGGTCCTCGTCGGACTCCCCCTCGACGTCGCCGTCGTACGGCTCGAGCACGCCGAGGTCGTAGCAGAGCACGTCGAGCACGAGCAGCTTCGCGGCGAAGTCGGCGAACTCGACGGGTTCTTCGGTGGTGTTCGTCTCGGCGTCCATGGACCGGAGCGTAGCGATCCGCGCATGAGCACGTGCCCGATCGGCGTGGGTCGCGCAGGACACGGGCGTGTTGCGGTCAGCGGGGAGAACCCTGTGAGACTGGACAGAATGGTGTCCCCCGGAAGATGGTGGTGCATGGCCACCACCACGAAGGACCGCCCCACCGGCGAGCAGACCGAGCTCCGGCGGGTCATCGGTCCGAAACTGCTGCTGCTGTTCATCGTCGGGGACATCCTCGGCACGGGCGTCTACGCGCTCACCGGTCAAGTCGCGGCGGAGGTGGGCGGAGCGGCGTGGCTCCCGTTCCTCATCGCGTTCGCGGTGGCGCTGCTGACGGCGTTCTCGTACCTCGAGCTCGTCACGAAGTACCCGCAGACCGCCGGCGCCGCCCTCTACGTCCACAAGGCGTTCGGCGTCCACTTCCTCACGTTCATCGTGACCTTCATCGTGATGTGCTCGGGGATCACGTCGGCGTCGACGGCATCCAGGGCGTTCGCCGCGAACCTCGGTGCGGGGTTCGGTCTCGAGCTGCCGAACGCGGTCGTGATGCTCATCGGCATGGGCTTCATGCTCCTGGTGATGGCGGTGAACTTCCGTGGCGTCAGCGAGAGCGTGAAGACGAACGTCGTGCTGACGCTCGTGGAGCTGTCCGGTCTCGTCATGGTGATCCTCATCGGGTTCTGGGCGATCGCGGGCGGCAACGCGGACTTCTCACGTGTCGTCATGTTCGACACCCCGGAGGACAAGACGCTCCTCCTCTCGATCTCGACCGCGACGTCGCTCGCCTTCTTCGCGATGGTCGGCTTCGAGGACTCGGTGAACATGGCCGAGGAGACGAAGGACCCGTCCCGGATCTTCCCGAAGGTGATGCTCACGGGCCTCGGGATCACGGCGGTGATCTACGTGCTCGTGTCGATCTGCGCCGTCGCCGTCGTGCCGATCGGTGAGCTCGCCGGCAACGAGACGCCCCTCGTGACCGTGGTGCAGACCGCTGCCCCGGGCTTCCCGATCGCGGCGCTGCTGCCGTTCATCTCGATGTTCGCGGTCGCCAACACCGCGCTCATCAACATGATGATGGCGTCGCGCCTGCTGTACGGCATGAGCAAGCAGGGCGTGCTGCCCGGGTTCCTCGCCCGCGTCTCGCCGGCACGCCGCACCCCGTCGACCGCCATCGTGTTCACGACGCTCATCTCGCTCGCGCTCATCGGCTGGGTGTCGCTCAACCCGGACTCCCCGATCGTCGTGGTGCTCGGCGGGACGACGTCGCTGCTCCTCCTCTCGGTGTTCGCGGTCGTGAACCTGTCGGTGCTCGTGCTCCGGCGCGACCGGGTCGACCACCGGCACTTCCGGGCGGGCGTGATCGTCCCCGTGATCGGCGTGGTCACCTGCGTCTGGCTGGTGCTGCCGTGGTCGTCCGGCCGTGATCCGCAGCAGTACGAGATCGCGGGCGGCCTGCTCGCACTCGGGATCGTGCTGTGGCTCGTGACGTGGTTCACCCACGGGCGCAAGCAGGCCGAGAAGGCGCCGACCGGACTCGTGACCGAGCCGACGGCCGTGCTGCGGCAGCCCGACGACGGCTCCGACCGTCGGGAGCGCTGACCCGCCGTCCGGACGACACCCGATCGGGCGGGAGCGGTTCTCCAGGAGGTGCACGTACCCTCGTCATGCTCCGAACCGTCCCGCCCGAGAGGACCCCGTCATGCGCCGCGTCGGCATCACGCTCGCGTCGGTGTTCGGCGCGGGCGTCGTCGCCGCGGTCGTCGGTGTGGTCGTGCTCGTCGTCATCGCGGTCAACTCGCTGTCCGGCGCGGCCCGCTCCGCCGAGGTGGCCGCCCCCACGTGCCCCGCGGCAGCGACGAAGACCGTCGGGGGCATCGCCGTGCCGGCCGGGCCGATCGCGGGCTTCTGCCAGGACCGCCTGGTGAACGCCGCGGCGGTGATCCAGGCGGCGAAGGCGCTCGGCATCGGCCCGCACACGCAGGCCGTCGGGGTGATGACCGCGATCGGCGAGTCGAGCCTGGTGAACCTCGACCACGGGGACGCAGCCGGCCCGGACAGTCGCGGGCTCTTCCAGCAGCGCGACAACGGCGCCTGGGGCACCTACGAGCAGCGGATGGACCCGTACACGGCCGCATCGATGTTCTACGCGAAGCTCGTCAAGGTCCCCGGCTGGAAGACGTTGACGCCGACCCAGATGGCCCACGCCGTCCAGATCAACTCCGATCCGGACCACTACGCGAAGTTCTGGCCGGAGGCGAAGGCGGTCGTCGAGGGCCTGACCGGCGAGACCGTCCCCGACACCGCACCGCAGGGCTGACCCCGCGCCCCGAGAGCGAGGACCGGACAGCTCCCACCGCCACGGCGCGGGTCACGCTGCCCCCTCGTCGAGCTCGAGCAGCTCCACACCGCGGTCGTGCACGATGACCTGCCCACGGAGGCGCACGTGCCGCTCGTCGAACGAGCAGGCGACCGCGTCCACCCACTCCCAGTCGACGGCGTGTGCCTGGTCGTTGCCGGGTCGCTCCCACACGACCACGACGTCGTCCGCGCCGACCTGTTCCGTGACGTCGGCGATCAGCGCGGCGAAGTCGTCCACGCGATCGTCCGGCTGGTACGGCAGATCGGACACGGGCAGGAGCAGCGGGATGGGCACGCCACGCTCGGCGAGGAAGACGACCCAGCACTGCCGGGTCAGCGGGCGGCCGATGAGCGTGCGGACGAGGTCGAGGACGTCGCCGTCGGTCCGGACGGGTTCGTCGGTGAGGCGGTCGATCATGTCGGTGTCTGGCATGACCCCAGCGTCCCGCCGGACCCCGACACGACGGCGCCCCGGAGAGGCCTCTGTGGAGAACCCCACGCCGCCAACGCCCTGTGCAGGAGGTGGTCAGATCCCGCGCGTGACCGCCGCGTCCACGAGCAGCCGGCACGCGAAGAACACGACCACGATCGCCGTGATGCCCACCACCGGGACCGGCCAGGCCACCCGACGCCGCACCAGCCGGGACACCGCCCACACGATCGCGACCAGCGCGACGAGGCCGACGAGCACCGGCCCGACGTAGACCACCGCTCCCCCGAGCGCAGCGTTGCAGCTGTTCCCCGGAGCGTCGCACGAACCGAACACCAGCGAGAGGAAGACGATCGCCCAGCCGGCGACGACGGCTTCGACGGCCAGGGCGACCAGGAGCACGGCCGAGGCGACCACGTCCGCGACGCGACGGCCTCCTGCCAAGGGGTGTCGTGCCTCCCGGCCGGTGGAGACGGACGACGTGCCGACCACGTCCGCCGGCGGACCGGGGTCGGGTCTGCGCGCCGCGGTGCCCATGTCGGTCACGACCCGGACCGCGAGCCCGACGCCCCGCGGGTCGACCACAGGGCGGCGGCGATCAGCAGTGGTTGGCCGAACAGGCGGCCGATGCGCTCGGCGTCGGTGTCGAGGCCGAACGCGGACCGGCGGTTCAGCCACTGCGCGACGTTGCCGGGGAAGACCGCCACGAAGAACCACGCGGCGATCGTGCCGACGCGACGACGGGCCGAGCGTGGCGCGAGGAGGAGCGCCGACCCGAGGCTGATCTCCGCCACGCCGGAACCGAGCACCACGGCGTCGGTGTCGAGCGGGAGCGATTCGGGGACCTGGGCGCGGAAGTCCTCCCGGGCGAACGTCAGGTGCGAGACACCGGCGAACACGAGGAAGAGTCCCAGCAGGACCCGGAGGAAGGAGCGCATGTCTCCATCGTGCTCGTCACGCGGCCGGGACGCTCGGCGACGGGCGGGAGTCGGACACATCCGTCACGTGCGAGGACGGCGGGCGCGTCGATCGCCGCGTCGGTACGGTCGGGTGCATGGCAGCAGTCGCCCGGGACCACGAGCCACCCGCCGCTCCCGCGACCGTGGCCGTCGTCCTCGCCCCGGTGTCGTTCTACCTCGGCCTGTTCTTGCCCGCGGAGGGGACCGCCAGGCACCTCCTGCTCGGGACCGTCTTCGCCGTCGTCGGGGTGCTGTGCGGGTGGCGGGCGATCCGCATCGCCGGGCGTCGGCGGGCGGTCCGGGTGTGGTCGTGGATCGGCGGCGTCGTGTGCCTGCTCGGGCTCGTGATGCTCTACTGGCAGGTCCTCGTGCTCGTCACCGGCGGGGCGTTCCCGCCGCCGTTCTGGTCGCCGTACGCGAACCGCTGACCGGCGCGGCGCGGACGGTCCGGCCGAGTTCCGTGGTCGCGCAGCGCCCCGTGCCCGGCGCACCCATCCACCGGCCGGGAGGCACGGGTCGGGCCCGCACCGCGCCTCCCGGCCGGTCGTTGGTCCCCACTCCGGCACGCGACCCGCGTCGCGACGCCCGGTCACCACCCGGTCCCACGCGCCACCTCGGCGCCTGGTCACCGCACGGACGGGCGATGCGCGCATCCGCCGCTCACCAGCCGAAGGTGCCCGCACCGCCCTTGAACGGACCGACGATGTCCGAGGTGATCCAGCCGCCGTAGAAGTCCCCCTCCTGGGCCTGGACGACCTCGCCGCCGACCTCGCACGAGTCCATCGCCGACGGGTAGATCGCGACCCGGTCCCGCAGCTGCTCGTAGCCCGGCTCCGGAGACGGGTAGTTCCACGCCGCACGCGGAGCCACGACGCCACCGCCCCGCACGTCGAAGTACCGCGCGCGACCCTTGAACTCGCACATGCTCGACCCCTCCGCCGGCACGAGCGCACCCTCCGCGAGGTCGGCGACCGGCAGGTAGTAGACCGGCGGGTGCGAGGTCTCGAGGACCCGGACGGCATCGGTCGTGTCCGCGACGACGACCCCGCCGAGCCGGACGACGACGCGCTTCGCGACGGCTTCGACGGCGGGTGGTCGGGGGTAGTCCCACACCGACTCCTGGTCCGGCCCCGGTTCGATCCGCTGTGGTCTGCGCATGCCCCCGTTCTACCGCCGTCGGTCCGGAGTCCGCCGAGAGGTGCAGAGTGGGCGGATGACATCGACGTCACCACGCGCGACCCTGTTCCGCCGGAAGCCCATCGACACGATCGAGGACGAGGCCGGCGGCGAGGGCGGCCTCAAGCGACACCTCGGTCTCTGGCAGCTCACCGCGATCGGCATCGGCGGGATCATCGGCGCGGGCATCTTCACCCTCGCCGGCACCGTCGCGCACGGGGTCGCAGGCCCCGCGGTGCTCATCTCGTTCCTCGTGGCCGGTGTCGCGAGCGCCGCGGCCGCGCTGTCGTACGCCGAGTTCGCGGGGCTCATCCCGAAGGCCGGCAGCGCCTACACGTACGGCTACGCGGTGCTCGGCGAGATCGTCGGGTGGTTCATCGGCTGGGACCTGCTGCTCGAGTACACCGCGATCGTCGCCGTCGTCGCGATCGGGATCTCCGGGTACGTCGGGTTCCTCGTCGGACAGTTCGGCGTCGACCTGCCCGCCTGGATGCTCGGCGCGCCCGGCACCGGCGACGGGCACGTGATCGACGTGTTCGCGATCGTCCTCTGCCTGTTGACGGCGTTCGTCCTGACGCGGGGCATCCGGAGCGCCGCACGGTTCGAGCTCGTCGCGGTCGGCATCAAGGTCGGGCTCGTCGTGCTCATCGTCGTCCTCGGCGTGTCCCACATCAACAGCGCCAACTACCAGCCGTACTTCCCGTTCGGGTTCGGCGGCGTGATGACCGGCGCCGCGACGGTGTTCTTCGCCGTGTTCGGCTACGACGCCATGTCCACCGCTGCCGAGGAGTCCGTCGACGCCCGCAAGCACATGCCGAAGGCGATCCTGCTGTCGCTCGGCATCGCGATGGTGCTCTACGTGCTCGCGACCCTCGTCCTCACCGGCATGCAGAAGTACACCGACATCGACCCGGCCTCGGGCTTCTCGTCGGCGTTCGCGTCGGTCGGGCTCGGCGGCGTGGCGAACGTCATCGCGATCGGCGCCATCGTCGGGATCATCACCGTCCTGCTGACGTTCATGCTCGGCGCGTCCCGGGTGTGGTTCTCGATGAGCCGCGACGGCCTCATGCCGAAGTGGTTCGCGCACACGGACCCGAAGCGGCACGTCCCGACCCGCGTCACATGGATCATCGGCATCGCGGCGGCGGTCCTCGCTGGTCTGCTGCCGATCAGCATCGTCGCGGAGCTCACGAACATCGGGATCCTGCTCGCGTTCGTCGTGGTGTGCTCGGCCGTGATCGTGCTCCGCTACCGGCAGCCCGACCTGCCCCGGACCTTCAAGCTGCCGTTCATGCCGGTCATCCCCGCGATCGGGGTCATCGCGTCGCTGTGGCTCGTGACCTTCCTGCAGTGGGAGACGTGGGTGCGGTTCGCGGTGTGGTTCGCGATCGGGCTCGGGGTGTACCTCGGGTACTCGCGGAAGCACAGCAAGCTCGCTGCGTCCGACGGCGCTGCGGACGGCGGTCACTGACGGGACGGCCGTGGGCGGAACGCCCGCAGTCCGTGCGCGCCGCTCGCGCACCGTTCGTCCGCACACCGCGGATGGCGCGCTCGCGCCGCGTCGGGGAGCGCCGGCCGACTTACCCTGCTGCCGGAGGACAGCATGACCAAGGTGGACCCGAAGGAACACGAGACGAGCGACGACTTCGACGTCATCGTCTCGACGACGCTGCACCCGGACGACGAGCACGTCATCGGTGAGGCACTGGACGGCGACTTCATCGCATCGCGCCAGCGCCCGGGGTCGGAACGCAGCGTGTCGTAGTCGGCCACCCGACGCGAACGGGTCAGCTCTCGCGCCGGTGCTTCCCCTGCGCAGCCGACGGGTCGGCCATCGGGTGCGACCGGAACCACCGCAGCAGCTCCCGCGACCGGCTGCGGTCCGCGCTCCGGTCCCCCATCGGGAGGAAGTCGCTGAACCCCTCCGGCGGCTCGGTGCCCTGGTCACCGCGGTCGTACGCCATCGACCACTCGGGGAACCGCCGGGTGTGGATCGACTCCTCCGCGAGCAGCACCACGCTGTCGTGCCGGTCGTCGCCGAGGATCCGCCGGTAGGTCGCCATCACCTGCTCGTACGGCCCCTCGAGCAGCTGCATGAACCGACCGCCCCGGGCGACGAGGAGCCCGGTCAGCCCGTCCTCCGTGTTCCGAGCGCGAGCGTGCTCGAGCACGGCGTCGAGTTCCGCGTCGTCGAAGGGTGTCGTGGCCGAACTCATGTACACGAGGGACTGCAGCATGCCGTCGATCCTGCCCGCGTCCGGCGTCCGGCGTCTCCCCCAGAACGGGACGTCGGTGGGTGCTGGCACGATTGACGGGTGCCAGCCGCCCCGATGATCGACGCCGTCGACGTCATCCGCTTCGTCGGACCGCAGGCGTTCGGTCGCGCCCGCGACGTCGTCCGTGCGGGCCTGGTCGAGGCCGCCACCTGGCACGAGGACGACGGCACGGTCACCGCGAGGGTCTCCGGCACGGCCGACGACCCGTACGACGTCCGCGTCGAGACCACCCCGGCCCGCGGCGAGTTCGTCCGACCGGTCCGCAGCTCCTGCTCCTGCCCGCTCGGCGGCGACTGCAAGCACGTCGCCGCCGCGCTCCTGACCGTCAACGCCCGCTCGCTCGCAGCGGCCGCCGGCCCGAAGGCACAGGCTCCGGCTCCGCCGGCCCCGGACTGGAGGCACGAGGTCGCCCGCCTCGCCGGTGACACCGAGCAGGTGGTCACACCGCAGGGCACCCCCATGGGGCTGCAGTTCGAGTTGCGTGACGCGGTCACGGCGCGCTTCGCCGCGCGGGCTCGTGCGGCCGGTCGGTCGCTGCCCGCGGCGTCGCGGACGGTGCGGCTCGGCGTGCGGCCGGTCACCCGGAGCGACGCGGGCAACTGGGTCCGCGGGCAGCTGACCTGGAGCACGCTGCCGTACTCGCAGAACCGGCTCGGACTCACGCCGGAGCAGCACGCGTGGTTCCTCCAGCTCGCCGCACTCCACCGAGCCGGCGCGCTCGCGGGGCTGCCGGGCGAGAGCGACTGGATCCACCTCGACGACTTCCAGAGCCCGCTGCTCTGGCCGCTGCTCCGGCAGGCCGAGGGGCTCGGGATCGCGTTCGTCACGGGCAAGCAGGCGAGCGGCGTGACCCTCGGGTCCGAGGCCCGCGTGCTGCTCGACACCGCGCGCTCCGAGGGCGGCCTCGTGATCGGTGCGGGGGCGGTGATCGACGGGCGTCCGGTCGTCGCCGGGGCCGCGCGGACGATCGGTGACCACGGCGTGTACTCCTTCCGTGAGAGCCCCGCGTTCCAGGTCTCGCTCGCCCCCACCCCGGAACCGGTGCCCGAGGACCAGCGGCGGATGCTCGTCGAGGGCGTCCGCATCACCGTGCCCGAGGCCGAGGTCGCCGAGTTCCTCGCGGACTGGTCACCCCGACTCCGCGGCGCCCGCGGGCTCGTCAGCTCCGACGGCTCTGTGGAGCTGCCCGAACGCGGCGCGACCGAGCTCGTGCTGACCGCCACGTTCGAGCCCGCGCGGGCTCCCCGGACGGACGACCGCGTGCACCTGCAGTGGCGGTGGCACGTCGACGGCCGGAAGGACCCGGCCGCGCTGCACGGTCCGCTTCCTGACCTCACCGAGGTCCGTGCTGCCGACGACGCACCGGTCGGCCCCGGCGGCGGGCTCGACTGGTTCGCCGACGGGGTGGTGGACGGTGCCGACGTCGCGGTGTTCGCGAACGAGCTGCTCCCCCAGCTGACCGCGCACGGCGTCCGGACGGTGGTGCAGGGCGAACGGCTCGACTACGAGCGGCTGAGCGGTCGCCCGAACATCCGCGTCACGACGATGCCGTCCGAGAAGCACGACTGGTTCGACCTCGGGATCATCGTCAGCGTGAACGGCAAGGAGATCCCGTTCACGCCGCTCCTCCGTGCGCTCGCGGGGCGTGCTCGGCGACTCAAGCTCATCGACAACTCGTACCTGTCCCTCGCCGATCCGGCGTTCGACCGGCTCAAGGAGCTCATCGACGAGGCGCGTGACCTCGGCGAGTGGGAGCCCGACCAGCCGATGACGGTCAGCCCGCTGCAGGCCGGGCTGTGGTCGGAGTTCGACCAGCTCGCCGACGAGACCTCGCACGACGAACGGTGGCAGGCGATCGCCGCGGGGCTGCTCGGTGCGACCCCGCCCGCCGACACACCCGTGCCGGACTCGGTGCACGCCGAACTCCGGCCGTACCAGCACGCCGGCTACGCATGGCTGTCGTTCCTCCGCTCGCACGGGGTCGGCGGGGTGCTCGCGGACGACATGGGCCTCGGCAAGACGCTCCAGGTCCTCGCGATGATCGCCGCTGCCCGCGCCGACGAACCGGACGGCAAGCCGTTCCTCGTGGTCGCGCCGACCTCGGTCGTCGGGAACTGGGCGTCCGAAGCCGCGCGGTTCGTCCCGTCGCTGCGCGTGTCGACCGTGACCTCGACGTCGTTGAAGGACCCTGCACTCGTCGCCCGCACGGCCGCGGACTCGGACGTCGTCGTGACCTCGTACGCCCTGCTCCGTCTCGACGCCGCCGCGTGGTCGGAGCAGTCGTGGTCCGCGCTCGTGCTCGACGAGGCGCAGTTCGTGAAGAACCCGCAGTCGCAGATCCACCGCGTCGTGACGGACCTCCGCGCTCCCGTGAAGTTCGCGATCACGGGCACGCCGCTCGAGAACGGGCTGACCGACCTCTGGGCGCTCTTCCACGTCGTGGCGCCGGGGCTGCTGTCGTCGTGGACGCGGTTCGGCGACGACTACGTGAAGCCGCTCGGGTCCCCGGACCTCCGCGGCGACGCCCGACGACAGCTGACCGAGCGACTCCGTCGCCGCATCCGGCCACTCATGCTCCGACGGACGAAGGAGAGCGTCGCCGCCGACCTCCCGCCGAAGCAGGAGCAGGTCGTCCGGGTGACGCTCGACCCGGCGCACCGCGAGCTCTACGAACGCACGCTCAACCGCGAGCGACTCAAGGTCCTCGACCTCATCGACGACCTGCCCCGCAACCGGATGATCGTGTTCCGGTCCCTGACGCTCCTCCGGATGCTCGCGCTCTCCCCCGCCCTCGTGCCGACCGCCGCCCCCTCGGGTGACCTCGATGCACCCGCCGAGGTGTCGGACATCCCGTCCGCGAAGCTCGACCTGCTGCTCGACGAACTCGACCAGCTCGCCGCCGAGGGCCGACGTGCGCTCGTGTTCAGCCAGTTCACCTCGTTCCTCCGGATCGTCGCCGACGCGCTCGACGCCCGCGGGATCGGGTACGAGTACCTCGACGGTTCGACGCGCCGACGGCCCGAGGTCATCGACCGCTTCCGGAACGGCACCGCGCCCGCGTTCCTCATCTCGCTCAAGGCCGGCGGCTTCGGGCTCACCCTGACCGAGGCGGACACGGTGTTCGTCCTCGACCCGTGGTGGAACCCGGCCGCCGAGAACCAGGCCGTCGACCGCACGCACCGCATCGGGCAGACCCGCTCCGTGAACGTCAACCGGCTCATCGCGGAGGACACCATCGAGGAGAAGGTGCTCGCCCTCGCCGCGAAGAAGGCCGAGCTGTTCGCCACGATGATCGACGACGACGCCCTGTTCGCCGACGACCTGTCCGCCGACGACATCCGCTCGCTGCTCGCCTGACCCCGGCCCGCGCACCGTCCCCTGCCCCGCAGCACCACCTGGAG
>NZ_LDQC01000007.1 GCF_001475545.1 Curtobacterium luteum
GGATCGGGGTCGTCGGGGTCCGGCTCGTCCGATGCGCAGCCGGACCCGGACAACGAGTTCATCGGCGCGCCGGGCCAGGCGGCCGGGACCGTCGTGGCCGTCCTCCGCTCGGGCTCCACGGTGCTCGCCGGCTACACCGACAACGCGGGGCGGCAGCACGGGCTCACCACCGCACAGGAGCGCACGCTGTCGGCGATCGACCCCGACGGCACGCCGGTCACGGTGCAGCTCGGAGCGCTCGGCACCTACCGGGCGCAGGCCGTCGGCAGCGGCGGGGACGTCTTCGTGACCGCGCTCCCCCTCGGGGCGCTCGACTCCACGATCGCCCGGCTCACCCTCGTCTTCGGCGGTGTCACCCTGCTCGGGCTGCTCGTCGCCGCGTGGGCCATCGCACTGACCGTCCGACGCGCCCTGCGACCGCTCGAACGCGTCGCCGGGGTCGCCTCCGACGTCGCGGCGCTCGATCTCGAAGGCGGCGACACCGCCATCACGGCGCGCGTCGAGCGAGCCGACCTCACCGCGAACCGCGAGGTCGGGCAGGTCGGCACCGCGCTCAACCGACTGCTCGGCCACGTCGGTCAGGCGCTCACCGTGCGCCGCGAGGCCGAGTCCACCATGCGCACGTTCGTCGCCGATGCATCGCACGAACTCCGTACCCCGATCGCCACCGTCCGGGCCTACGCCGAGCTGTCGGCGTCCTCGCGGGACCTCGACGCGGTGCACGCGAACGTCGGCCGGATCGCGACCGAGGCCGTCCGCATGGGCGACCTCGTCGAGGAGCTGCTGCTGCTCGCCCGCCTCGATGCCCGCGCGCTCGCCGGCGCCCCACCGCTCGCCGTCGACGCGGTCGACCTGACCTCGATCGTGGT
>NZ_LDQC01000070.1 GCF_001475545.1 Curtobacterium luteum
CGCCGACGGCACCGTCACGATCGGCGCCCACGCGAACGGCGCGGCGACCGAGACGAAGCTCTCCGTCGAGGAGGACACGACGCTCCACGACGAGCTCCCGGCCGCGGTCAAGCAGTCCGGCAAACTGACCATCGGCGTCGGCGCGCTGCCGTCCGGGTTCCCGCCCCTCGCCTTCACCGGTGACGACCAGAAGACCCTGACCGGTTCCGAGCCGGACCTCGGCCGCCTCGTCGCCGCGAAGCTCGGTCTCGAGGCCGACGTGCAGAACGCGACCTGGGACAACCTCTTCGTCGGGATCGACAGCGGCAAGTACGACGCCGGCTTCTCGAACATCACCGTCACGGAGCAACGCAAGGAGAAGTACGACTTCGCCTCCTACCGTCAGGACAACCTCGCGTTCCAGGTGCTCGCCTCGGCCTCGTGGACGTTCGACGGCGACCCGGCCGTGCTCGACGGGAAGACGCTGTCGGTCAGTTCGGGCACCAACCAGGAGAAGATCCTGCTCGAGTGGCAGCAGCAGCTCCAGGCCGAGGGGAAGGACTTCACGATCAAGTACTACCCGGACGGCAACGCCATCAAGCTCGCGCTCGACTCCGGGAAGATCGACGGGTACTTCGGCCCGAACCCGACCATCGCGTACCAGAACACGCAGAGCACGGGCAGCGCGAAGCCGACGAAGACCGCGGGCACGTTCTCCGGCGCCGGCTCGTCGCTGCAGGGTCTGATCGCCGCCACCACGAAGAAGGACAGCGGCATCGCGGAGCCCGTCGCCGCTGCCATCGACGAGCTCATCGAGGACGGTACCTACGCGAAGTGGCTCCGGGCGTACAACCTGTCGAACGAGGCCGTGAAGACCTCCGAGGTGAACCCGGAGGGTCTCCCGCTCGACAACAGCTGACCCGCTCGGCGTCACTGCGCCCCCGTCGCCGATCGGTGACGGGGGCGTCGACGTGCGCCGCGGTCGTCGGCTGCGTCGGAGACACCGACGAGCACCCGTTCACGGACCCGTGTCGGTTCGACGCCCCGGACGGCCACCACTGGTCGCCGTCCTGGGTGCGCCCGGC
Organism: Curtobacterium luteum; assembly: GCF_001475545.1. Classification (GTDB taxonomy): domain Bacteria; phylum Actinomycetota; class Actinomycetes; order Actinomycetales; family Microbacteriaceae; genus Curtobacterium; species Curtobacterium luteum_A. The sequence continues at coordinate 1,065 of NZ_LDQC01000070.1, forward strand.
GGACGAACCCGCCTGACGAGGCGGTGGCGCGGGACGCGCGGACGCCAGGCGCGGTGCGGGCCTGCACCGTGCCTCCCGTCCGCGCGTGGTCGGGTCGCGCGTCGACCGCTGGAGCGTCAGACGGAGGTCGCCGCGCCGACCGTCGTCGCCGCCGACCGGAGCGCCCACTCCTCGGCGAGCAGCTCGTAGGAGCGGACCCGAGCCGCGTGGTCGTGCGTGATCGTCGTGACGAGCAGTTCGTCAGCCCCGGTGACCCGACGCAGCGTCTCGAGCTGGCCGGCCACGGACGACGCGGTGCCGACGAACCGGGTCGCCACCCGGTCGGCCACCGACGGGGCGTCCGCGGGTGCGAGCGGGTGCGCCCGCGCCTCGTCCGGGGTCGGGTACGGGATCGCTCCGACGCCCGAACGGATCGAGTGCACCCACCGGTCGTAGCCGAGCGCGAGTTCGTCGGCCTCGTCCGCGGTGCGTCCGACGACGACGTCCGCGGACACGATCACGTGCGGCGCGGCGAGCACCCCGGGTCGGAAGGACGCCCGGTACGCCGTCACCGAGTCGAGGACCGTGCCCGGCGACGAGTGGTAGTTCGCTCCGTACGGCAGGCCGAGGGATCCGGCGATGCGCGCGCTCTCGCCCCCGGTCGACCCGTGGATCCACAGTTCGACCGGCGCGCCGGACGCCGGGGGCGCCTCCACGACCGCTCCGTCGACCGTGTGGGTCCCGGCGAAGAGCGCGCGGACGAGGGTGAGGTCGTCGGCGAAGCGCTCGACGTCCCCGGGCACCCGGCCGAGCAGCTCCCCCTGCAGCGCGAACCGCGAACCGGGGGCGACACGGAACGCGTACGGCGCCGGGACGAGCAACCCGTCGACGACCTCGTCCGTGCGGGGTGCGGGTGCCGGTGGCTTCGGGGTGCCGGGCGCGGGAGCGCCGGAGCGGCCGAGTCCGAGGTCGATGCGCGGGCCGTGCAGCGCCGCGAGCGTGCCGAAGGCCTCGGCGATCTGGAGCCCACGGACGTTGCCGACGAGGGTGGCCGCGCTGCCGACGCGGATCGTCGAGGTCGCGGCGGCGACGGCTCCGATCACGATGTTCGGCGCGCTGCCCGCGACCCCGGGGTTGAGGTGGTGTTCGGCCAGCCAGTACCGGGCGTACCCGGCGCGTTCCACCGTGCGGGCGAGGTCGACCGTGGCGTGCAGGGCGTCCGCGGCGGACGAGCCGGACGGCACCGGGACGAGGTCGAGGACCGAGAGCGGGGTGGCGCTCACGCGGGCACCGCCCGACGCCGGGTGATGGTGCCCGGCAGGCCGAGGGTCTGCCGGAGTGTCGCCTCGTCGCCGTAGGACTCGCGGTGCACCCCGCGCTCCTGGAGCAGGGGCACGACGCGGTCGACGAACTCGTCGAGCCCGTGCGGGTTCGTGTGGGGCACGACGACGAACCCGTCGGACGCCCGTTCCTGCACGTACCGGTCGATCTCGGCGGCGAGGTGGTCGGGCGTGCCGACGAAGCCGCCGCGGGTCGAGACGGCGATGACGAGCTCCCGGGTGGTCAGGTGCTCCGCAGCGGCACGGTCCCGCCACTCCCGCACGGTCGCTCGGGGATCCCGCACGTGCCGCACCCGGCCGCGGCTGACCGCGTCCGCGTCGACGTCCGGGTCGACCGTGGGCAGCGGGCCGTCGACGTCGTGGTCGGACAGGTCGCGGTTCCACACCTGCTCGAGGAACGCGATCGCGGTGGCCGGACTGACCTGGGCCCGTCGGATCGCCCGCGACTTCTCCTCGGCGTCGGCCTGGGTGTCGCCGATCGTGAACGTCGCACCGGGCAGCACGAGCAGTTCGTCCTCGGTCCGCCCGACGGCCTCGAGCCGTGCGGTGACGTCCCGGCGGAAGGCGCGCGCGTCCTCGAACTCGGTGTGCAGCGAGAAGATGACCTCGGCGTGCCGGGCGGCGAGGTCGCGGCCCTCGTCGGAGTCTCCCGCCTGCACGACGACCGGGTGCCCCTGCGGACTCCGCGGGACTGGGAAGGTCCCGACGACGTCGAACTGCGGACCGTGGTGGGCGACGTCGCGGACGCGGGAGCGCTCGGCGTACCGTCCGGCGGTCACGTCGGCGACGACGGCGTCGGGCTCCCACGAGTCCCAGAGCTCACGGGACAGCTCGACGAACTCGGCAGCCCGCGTGTACCGATCGGCGTGGCCGAGGAACCCGCCCCGGCGGAAGTTCGCGCCGTGGAAGGCGTCGGAGCTCGTCACGACGTTCCAGCCGGCGCGGCCGTCGGTGAGGTGGTCGAGCGTGGCCAACTGCTTCGCGAGTTCGACGGGCTCGTTGAACGTGGTCTGCAGCGTCCCGACGAGACCGATGTGCTCGGTGACACCGGCCAGTGCGGCGAGGACCGCGAGCGTGTTCGGCCGTCCGACGACGTCGAGGTCGTGGATGCGACCCTTCTGCTCGCGGAGCCGCAGTCCCTCGGCGAGGAACAGGAAGTCGAAGAACCCGCGCTCGGCGTTCCGCGCGAAGTGCTCGAACGACGAGAACGCGATCTGGCTCTCGGCACGCTCGTCGCTCCACACGGTGGTGTTGTTGACCCCCGGGAAGTGTGCGGCGAGGTGGACCTGACGCCCGCGGCTCATGCGGGGACCCCTTCGGTGGCATGACGGCTGATGGCGGGTGCGAGACCGAGCCGCGTCCGTAGGTCGGCGGTGGGACGGGAGGCGACGTCGGCCCGGAGGCCGGCCGTCACGAGTGCGGGGACGAGTCGTCGAGCGATCGCCGTGCTGTCCTCGGGGATGCGCAGCGGCCGGAGCCGGACCCCGGCGTACCCGAGCGCGCGGAGCTCGGCCATGTGCTCGACCAGTGCGGGCACGGTCGTCGCGAGCACGGCCGCGTCCGAGGTCGCGGCGTACGACGCACCGGCCGCGGCGTCGAGCGCGGCGAGGGCGTCGGCGGCCTCCCCCGCCGACGACCCGATCAGCACCGCGACGTCCGCGAGGACCGGACGCGCACGGTCCGCCCCTGCCGCCTGCTCGGCGTCACGGACGAGTGCCAGGGCGGGTCGCGCCTCCAGCCCGGATCGCGCGTCCGGGCCGGGTCGGGGTGTGACCAGCACGACGTCCGCAGCGTCCACGGCGAAGGTGGCAGCGTCGGCGCGGTGCGCCAGGGCGAAGACCGGGGGCCGCCCCTGCGGCGACCGCGGCACGATCGACGCGCCGTGCACGGACACGTGTTCGCCGACGAACTCAGCGTCGTGGATGCGGTCCCGGTCGATGAACCGACCTGTCACCACGTCGCGGATGATCGCGTCGTCGTCCCAGCTGTCCCAGAGGCGGCTGACGACCTCGGCGACCTCGCGGGCCTCGGCGAACAGGTGTTCGGTCGCCTCGCCGCCCGGGCGGCGGCCGAAGAGCGCGGCCTCGCGCGTCGTCGGACTCACCTGCAGGCGCCATCCGGCGCGGCCGAGCGAGACGTGGTCGAGGGTCTGGAGGCCCGTGGCGACGTGGAACGGTTCGGTGTGCGTGACCGAGACGGTCGGTACCAGACCGACGGCGCGGGTCGCCGGGGCGACCGCGTTGGCGACGAGGAGCGCGTCGAGCCGTCCGACGACCGTCGAGGTGTCGAGGTCGCCGGTCGCGTCGACCGGGCCGGCGGTGAAGGAGTCCTCGATCGTGACGGCGTCGATGCCCGCGTGGTCCTGCTCGACGACGAGGTCACGCCAGTGCCGGAGGCTGCTCAGCCGCGTCGCGGACGGGCCCGCGACGCGCCAGGCGGCAGGGTGCCAGCCGGCGCCGTGGAGGGCGGTGACGAGGGCGGTGCGGTCAGGCACGGTGCGCCTCCGGGCGGTGCTGGGCGTCGGTCATGCCGTGACGCTACGGCGGATCCGGTCAGCCCACGACCGGTGTTGCTGCGCGTGACCGGACGTTGCGTCGTGTGACGCGGGGATCGGCGCGCGGTGTCGCGCACCGTCACGCGGCGGCCGCGGGCGGCGGGCGGCGGCCGACCCAGCCCGCGGTGCTCAGCGCTTCGTGGAGCCGAGACTCGTGCAGACGGGCACGCCTCGTGCTCGTGCGTACGAGGTCCGTCCGCGTGCGCGAGACTCGGGCGCCACCGTGCGAGGCTCGTGGCATGACCGTCTGGTTCGTCACGCACGCGGAGCCCGTCGTGGACCCGACCGTACCGATCGGGTCCTGGGGGCTCTCCCCCGTCGGACGCGCGCGCGCCGGGGCGTGGCGGGCGCCGGTGTCCTGCCCCGTGGTGTCGAGTACCGAGCGCAAGGCCGTCGAGACCGCCGAGCTCGTCGCTGGCGGCCGTCCGGTGGACCAGGACCCTGCTCTCGGGGAGATCGACCGCAGTGCGACCGGGTACCTGCCGTTCGACGAGTTCGACGCCCTCGTGGACGCGTTCTTCGCCCGGCCGACCGAGTCCGTCCGGGGATGGGAGCGTGCGGTCGACGCCCAGGATCGGATCGTCACGGCGGTACGGTCCCACGCCGGGGCCGGGGACGTCGTGCTCGTGTCGCACGGGGCGGTGGGTGCGCTGCTGCGCGCGTCGCTGTCCGGGGAGCCGATCGCGCGGACGGCCGAGCAGCCGGGCATGGGCAGCGTGCTCACGCTCGACCCGGTGTCGTGGCGCGCGACCAGCGGCTGGCAGCGGCTGCCCCTGCCGGCTTGATCACCCGATCGGCTCGCTGCTGGACCGATGGGCCACGCCGAGACTCGCGCGGGCGGACACTTTCGCGGCGGGAGGCCCGCGGGAGTGTCCGCGGAGCCGAGACTCGGGCCTGCCGCCGTGGCGGCGCGCCCGGGCGGAGCTACGCGGGCAGGCGTTCGCCGGCCTCGACGGCGACGTCGAGGCGGTTCTCGGCGGGCGGCAGCGGGCAGGTCGCGTGGGGCGTGTAGGCGCACGGCAGGTTCGTCGCCCGGTTGAAGTCGATGCGCGTCACGCCCGAGGCGTCCGGCGCGGGCACGTCGAGGCTCCGCGTCGCCGCGTACGTCGTCACACCCGAGGTCCGGTCGGTGAACAGCACGAGCAGCCCGTCGCCGTGGCCGTTGAACGCCGTGAGCGTCCGAGGCCCGTCGAGGTCGAACCGCAGGACGCCGGGCGCGGCGTACACGTGCTGGAGGCCGTCGACGACCGACCCCACCGTCACCTCGCGCGGCTCGTCGAACGGCTCGAAGTGGGCCTCGACGGCGAACGCGGGGTCAGGTGCGTACGCGGGTGTCCCCCGGTAGGAGGTGCGCAGCGGCGCGGAGGAGCGTCGCGGCCGGATGATGTCGCTGCCGCCGCGCCGAGCGACCTCGATGACGACGGTCTCGTCCCCGTCGCGCCACAGCACGTCGACGCCGGACCGCTCGGCGAGCGACCCGAACCGGTGCGTGCCGGTCACCTCCTGCCCGTCCACCACGATCGACTCCCCCGCGTCGAGCGCCACGACCGGCCCGTCCTCGGAGGTCGACCACGCCCCGGGTGCGTCCTCGAACTGCTCGGGCTCGGCCTGCAGCCACCGGATGCTCGTGATCGTGAGGAACCCGTGCTCGCTCGCCCGTGCTGCCTCGTGCGCGTCGTGCCAGGTGGTCCAGTCGGTGGCGAAGGGTGCGGTCGTCGAGGTGGTCATGCAGCGACGCTACGACGAGCGGCCGTCGGCCGCGAGGCGGACCGTAACGGTGCGCCACCCGGGAGGCACGCCCCACCTTGCCGACGCACGTGGCTCACCAGGGGTGGCTGATGCTGCGGGCGTGCACCGTGCCTCCCGTCCGCTGCCGCGACGCCGGGACGGGAGCCGCCGTCTCGAGGCTCCGCGCGATGGCGGAGCACGCGGCGCCGCGCGCGACGGCGACGACGCCGGCGGTGGAGAACGCGACCTCGGCGAAGGGCCCGCGGGGCAGCCGGTCGCGGAGGCGGGACCGGACCGCGTCGATGAAGCGGTCCCCGCCGAGCACCGCTGCGCTGCCCCCGATCGTGACCCGCGGCACGTCGAGGAGTTCGACCACGTGCGCGAGCGCCGACCCGAGCGCGGACCCGCCCTCGGCGACGAGGTCGGCCGCAGCGGGCTCCCGGCACATCCGGGCGTAGGCAGCGCGGACGGCCGCGGCGTCGTCGGACGTGACCTCGACGTCGAGGACCCCGGCTGACACGGCACGCCGGACCTGCTGCAGCGGCTGGCAGGCCTCCCACACCGCGGTCCACCGCCCGTGCGCGTACACCGGCATGCCGCCGAACTCCCCCGCGTTGCCGGTCGCGCCGCGGACGACCTCGCCCGACGCCACCGCGGCCGCGCTGACCCCGCTGCCGAGGTGCACGGCGACGAGGTCCTCGCGCTCCGGACTCGTCCACGCCTCGCCGAAGGCCCCCGCGATCGCGTCCTTCTCCAGGTGCACCTCGGCGTCGGTGCGGGCGGCGAGCTCGGCGGCCAGCGGGTACGCAGACCAGGGACGCAGCTGTGCCGGCGAACCCAGCCGCTCGGACGCGGTGTCGATCGGGCCGGGGACGGCGACCGTGATCCCGTCCACGGCCTGGCCCGGCGCCTCGGCTCGCAGCCGTCCGACCGCCGCGGCCATCGCGTCGAGCACCGCGTGCGGAGCCGTCCGGGCGGCGAGGTCGTGGTGTTCCGCCGCGAGGACCGTCCCGGTGAGGTCGACGAGCACGACCTCGAACGCGGCCGGGTCGAGGTGCACGCCGATCGCGGTCCGCGCCGAGGGGACCACGGCGAGCGCCCGGTCCTCGTCCTGCTGCACGAGACCCTCGGCGACGAGTCGCCCGGCGATGTTCGAGACGGTCTGTGCGCTGAGTCCCGTGTCGCGGGCGAGTGCGACGCGCTGGACGGGCCCGGTGCGGCGGACGAGGTCGAGCACGAGGGCACGGTTCCGGGTGCCGACGTCGGCGATGTTCGTCCCGCCGCGGGTCGTTCCACCGTGCAGCACGGTGCGCCGGGAGGGTTGACGGGGCTGGTCCATGCTCCCTAGCATCACTGTTCGAGGGGTTTTGTCAATCGATTGGATTGAACCGAACGGATCGGTTGCGCCCCTCGAGTTCGACCGAGGTCACGACGGGGTGGCCCGGGATCCGAGAGGACGCTCGTGACGACGACGACACGAACAGGGACCGCAGCACCTCCGAGGCCGACGACCCGCAGCATCACCACCGCGGGCTCCAGCCGACGCCAGCGCGGGAAGCACCCGTGGACCGCCGCCGAGAAACGCCGTCTGCGGATCGGACTCGCGTTCGTGTCGCCGTGGATCATCGGCGTGCTCGTGTTCATCGGGTACCCGCTCGTGTACTCGTTCGCGATCAGCCTGACCCGGTACTCGGGCATGCAGGGCGCGACGTGGGTCGGGTTCGGCAACTACGTCGCGGCGTTCATCGACCCGCTGGTGCACACCGCGGTGGGCAACACGGTCTTCTACGCGGTCATCGCGGTGCCGGTCGGGATCGTGGTGGCGATCATCATCGCGATCGCCATGAACCAGGACGTCCGCGAGATCAGCTGGTACCGGACGGCGCTGTACATCCCGTCGCTCATCCCGACCTTCGCGCTCGCGTTCATCTTCGTCGTGCTGGTGAACCCCCAGACCGGGCTCGTGAACCAGGCCCTCAAGCTCGTGGGCGTCCCGGCGACGAACCTCCTCGGGGACCCGACGACGGCGAAGCTCGTGATCATCGCCCTCGCGCAGATGGGTGCGGGCAACGCGGCGCTCATCTTCCTCGCGGGCATTCGGGGCATCCCGAAGACGCTGTACGAAGCAGCACGCGTGGACGGCGCCGGACCCGTGCGGCAGTTCTTCGCACTGACGCTGCCGCTGCTCTCCCCCGTGATCCTGTTCAACCTCATCACCGGGATCAGCAACGGGCTGCAGGTCTTCACGGAGGCGTACGTGATCTCGTCCGGGACGGGAGGTCTCGGGTCGCCGGACAACGGGACGTTGTTCTACATGCTCTACCTCTACAAGAACGCGTTCAGCTACGCGCAGCTCGGGTTCGCGAGCGCGATGGCCGTCCTGCTGTTCCTCGCCGGGATGCTCCTGTCCGGGCTCGTGTACTGGCTGTCCAAGCGGTTCGTGAACTACGACGTGACCGGGGAGTGACGCCATGACCACCGAGACCACGAAGTCCGTCACCACCGTCGGCGCTCGCTCCACCCGGGGCGACCGCGGCAGCTCGCGGAACGCCGACGGGTCCGTCCGCTCCGTCTGGTCGTCGATCACGGCCCGGATCGTGCTCGTCCTGATGAGCGTGCTGTTCCTCATCCCGATCTACTGGATGGTCATCTCGGCCCTGAAGGGCAACACCGAGCTCGGTGCCTTCCCCGCCACGTGGTTCCCGCACTGGCTCGACTGGGGCAACTTCGCCCAGGCCGTCCAGGCGATGCCGTTCTTCACGTTCTTCCGGAACACGCTCGTCATCACGGTCCTCGTGACGGTGTTCTCGGTCCTGTCGAACCTCGTCATCGCGTACGGGTTCGCGTGCATCGAGTGGCGAGGCCGCGACCGGCTGTTCTACGTCGTGCTCGCGACCCTGTTCATCCCGTTCCCGGTGACGCTCATCCCGATGTTCGACCTGTACGCCCGGCTCGGCTGGATCAACACGTTCCTGCCCCTCGTGGTGCCCGCGCTGTTCGGGTCGGCGTTCTACACGTTCCTGCTCCGGCAGTTCCTGCTGCAGATCCCGAAGGACCTCCTCGACGCCGCACGCATGGACGGGGCGTCCGAGTGGCGGATCCTCTGGACGATCGTCTTCCCCCAGGCCCGTGCGGCGCTCGTGACGGTCGGCATCTTCGCCGCGGTCGGCGCGTGGAACGACTTCCTCGGGCCGCTCATCTACCTGCAGGACCAGAGCGTGCAGACGCTGTCGATCGGTCTGCAGGTGTTCCGACTCAACAACTCGCAGGACTTCCAGTTCAACCAGCTGATGGCGGCCTCGGTGCTCATCATCCTGCCGCTCGTGATCCTGTTCTTCGTGTTCCAGCGGACGTTCCTCAAGGGCGTCCAGATCGGGAGCTTCAAATGACCTCCGCGTTCAGCCGCCGTTCCTTCCTCCGCGGGGCGACCGCCACGGCCGGGGCCGGAGCCCTCGCGCTGCTCGCCGCGGGCTGCGCGACCGGATCGCGGTCCTCGAACCCGAACCAGGTGTCGCTCTGGGGCGTCACGGGCACCTTCGTGCCGTTCCAGACGAAGGTGATCAAGCAGTTCACGGAGCTGCACCCCGAGGTCGACGTCGTCGTCAACCAGGTCCCGTCGCAGGGCACCGGCGACGCGACGAGCATCATCACGGCCGTCCGCGGCGGCACCGCCCCGGACCTGTGGCTGCTCGACCGGTTCAGCGCCGCGCAGTACGCCGCGATCGGGCTCATCGAGCCCATCGACGACCTCATCGCCGAGTACGAGGACCAGTCGAAGGAGGAGTTCCTGTCGCAGTGGCTCGGCTTCGCCGTCGGCGAGGTCTCCTACGAGGGCAAGACGTACGGCCTGCCGCACGACACCGACGCCCGCGGCATGTTCGTCAACCGCACCATGCTCAAGGACGCCGGGGTGGACCTCGACGAGTTCGACTGGGAGCAGAACGGCCCGGTCACGATGGACCGGATGTGGGAGGTCAGCCAACAGGTCACGAAGAAGTCCGCGGGCGACTACACGCACATGGGACTCCTGCCCTGGTACGGCGAGGGTTGGCCGTTCACCTGGGGCCTCGGGCTGGGAGCGTCGTACTACGACCAGCAGGACTCCCGGATGACGATGGACTCGGCGAGCGTCCGCAGCATCTACGACTTCTACGGCGACTGGGCGAAGCGTCTCGACTACCGCGCGGCCGACACGTTCATCGCGACCTACGAGCCGACCGGGCACCCGCCGGGTCAGACCGCCTTCATGGGCAACCGGATGGCGTTCATGGTGAGCGTGCCGTCGACCATCCAGAGCTTCGACAACTTCGGCCCGAAGGACCTCGACTGGACGACCGCGTTCCTGCCGGTGCAGCAGGAAGGCGACCCGAAGTACACCTGGTCGGGCGGCTTCGCGCTCTGCCTGCCGAAGGGCTCGAAGAAGACCAAGGCCGTCTGGGAGCTCATGAAGTACTTCACGGGCAAGCGCGGCCAGGAGACCTACATGGTCCCCGCGACGAGCGTGCCGACGAACATCGCCGCGCTCGAGGACCCGAACGGCTCCGCGAAGTCGATCCGGTACTTCGTCGAGTCGATCACCGCGAGCACCTGCCGCCCACCGCTGCCCGTCGGCGGCGCGTGGTGGGACTCCCTCGCCGACGCGCGCTCGAGCGTGCTCCTCGGCACCGCGACCCCCGAGCAGGCCGTCGAGCGGGCACAGAACCGCGTCGACCCGATGATGCAGACCTACGCGCCGTTCGAGCTGCCGAAGGACTACGACAAGGTCCGCATCTAGCGGACCGCAGCATGCCCTGACGACACGACCCGTGCCTCCAGGCCGTCACGGCCTCCCACGAGACCACCGGGACCAGCGCGTCCCGACCGACCGACAAGGACCAGATCCATGCCCACCGCACCCCTCCGTGTCGCCGTCCTCGGCTTCTGGCACGTGCACGCCGGCGACTACGCCCAGCAGGCCGTCGACCACCCCGACACCGAGCTCGTCGCCGTCTGGGACGACGACGAGGCCCGCGGTCGTGAGGGCGCCGAGCGCTTCGGCGTGCCGTACGCAGGCGACCTCGACGCGCTCCTCGCCCGGGACGACGTCGACGCGGTGACGATCACCACCTCGACCGACGTGCACCACGACGTCATCACGCGCGCGGCCCGCGCCGGCAAGCACGTCTTCACCGAGAAGCTGCTCGCGCCCACCGTCGAGGAGTGCGAGGCGATCGTCCGCGCCTGCGACGAGGCCGGTGTCGCGCTGGTCGTCTCGCTCCCCCGGCTGTACCACGGGTACACGAGGGCGATCTCGGACGAGATCACGAGCGGCCGCCTCGGCGAGCTCACGTACGCCCGCGTGCGGCTCTCGCACGACGGCGCGATCGTCCCCTGGCTGCCCGAGCGGTTCTTCGACCCGGCGACGGCGATCGGCGGAGCCCTGACCGACCTCGGCTGCCACCCGGTGTACCTGACGCAGCTGTTCCTCGGCGCATCGCCGGACTCCGTGTCGGCCGTGTACCGCTCGCTGACCGGTCGCGCCGTCGAGGACCACGCGGTCGTCACGGTCGGCTACCCCTCGCAGGCGATCGGGGTCATCGAAGCGGGCTTCGTCGCGGGCACGCCGTTCACGATCGACCTGTTCGGCACCACCGGCCGGGTCTCCTACACCGACGACGGGGACCGCCTCACCGCCGGCGGACCCGGGTACGGCGGCGAGACCGTCGAGCTCCCGGTGCCGGACGACGCGCCCGACGCCTTCGCGCAGTGGGTGACGCACGTCCACGACGGCACGCGGGCGGACGACAACGTGGCGCGCGCGATCGAACTCACCCGGCTCGTCGTCGCCGCCAACGCCGCCGCCACGACCCCCGTCCCCGCCTGACCCGCACGACACCACCAACCGGAGACCACCCATGACCACGACCCTCCCCAGCCCGATCCGCGTCGGCCTCATCGGCGGCGGCGGCATCGCCACGTTCCACATCACCGGCTACCGCGAGCACGCGGACACCATCACGATCGGCGCCGTCGCCGACGCGGTCCCCGCGACCGCCGAGGCGCGCGGCGGAGAGCTCGGTGTGCCGTCGTTCACCGACTACCGCGAGATGCTCGAGCGGGCGGACATCGACGCCGTGGACATCTGCTTGCCGCACCACCTGCACTGCGACGCGATCGTCGCCGCCGCCCGGGCCGGCAAGCACGTCCTCTGCGAGAAGCCGCTCTGCCTGACACCCGAGGAGGCCGCGGACGTCGAGACCGCCGTCCGCGAGGCCGGCGTCACGCTCATGTGCGCACACAACCAGCTGTTCATGCCCGCGGTCGCGAAGGCCAAGGAGCTCATCGACGGCGGCGCGCTCGGCACGGTCTACGAGGTCCGCACGACCGACTCGTTCCGGAACGAGTTCGACCCGTCGAACATGGGCTGGCGGGCGCACGCCTCGACGAGCGGGGGCGGCGAACTCATCGACACCGGCTACCACCCGAGCTACCTGCTCATGCACCTCGCCGGCGGGGTCCCGGTGTCGGCGACCGCGATGCTCTCGACCCACCGACTCGGCTTCATGGAGGGCGAGGACTCCGCCCAGTGTCTGTTCCGCTTCGACAACGGCGCTGTCGGGCAGCTCGTCACCAGCTGGGCGTACGAGCCCGCTGCCGGCACCGAGCGCTTCAGCGTCGTGGGCGAGCTCGGCGCACTGACCAGCGACGGCACGACCCTCCGGTGGGACCTCCACGACGCGGACGGTCGACCGACGACCAGCGAGACCGTGACCTTCGACGAGGTCGACACGTTCTCCGCCGAGATCGCCGCGTTCGGCGCCTGCCTCCGCGACGGCACCCGCCCGATCCACACCGAGCGCGAGGGACTCGCCGTCCTCGGCATGATCCTCGCGGCCTACGAGGGCGCCCGGACCGGCACCATCGCCCCCGTCCGCACGGCCGACCGCGCGGTGTCGGTGTGACCGCGCGACCGGGCCGACCGCACGGTGTCGGCACCGACCGCCCGGGCTCGCTGTGATCGTCAGCGACGGCGTCGCTGCGCTGCTCCGGACCGCCGCCGCCGCGGTCCGGACCAGTGCCGGCGAGCGAGCGGGCGACCTGGTCGAGGGCGCCCTCCGCCGGACACTCGAGGACACCATCACGATCGACGACGACGGCACCGCGTTCGTCATCACCGGCGACATCCCGGCGATGTGGATGCGGGACTCGACGACGCAGATGCTCCCCTACCTGCGACTCGTCGCCGCGGCGAGCACGAAGGACCCCGCCGCCGAGGAGCTCGCCGACGTCCTCGTCGCCGTCGTCCGGCGGCAGTTCGCGAGCATCGCCCACGACCCCTACGCCAACGCGTTCAACCGCGGCCCGACCGGCGCCCACTACGACGACCGCGACCTGTGCGACGACCCCGAGGTCTGGGAGCAGAAGTACGAGGTCGACAGCCTCGCCTACCCGGTGCAGTTCGCGGCGGCGATCCACCGGGCGACCGGCCGCACCGACCACCTCGGTCCGGACGCGCACGCGGTCGCCCGGGCGATCGTCGAGCAGCTCCGGGTCGAGACCGACCACGACCGCTCCTCGTACCGCTTCGTCCGCGACGCCCCCGAGCCGACCGAGACGCTCGTCCGCGATGGCCGCGGCACCCCGGTCGCGGTCACCGGCATGACGTGGTGCGGATTCCGCCCCTCGGACGACGCCTGCACGTACGGCTACAACGTGCCGGAGAACCTGCACGCGGCGTCGGCCCTGGGCGACCTCTCGAGGCTCGCGACCAACGTCTGGTCCGACGCGGTGCTGGCCGCCGACGCGGTCGCGCTCCGCGACGACATCCTGCGCGGCGTCGCCGAGCACGGCGTCGTCCCGCATCCGCACGACCCCGCGGTCCGCATCTACGCCTACGAGGTCGACGGTCTCGGCGGAGTCGTGCTCATGGACGACGCGAACACTCCGTCGCTCCTGTCCCTGCCACTCGACGCGCCCGACGTCCTCGACCCGGTGGTGGCCGCCGCGACCCGGTCGTTCGTCCTCGGACCCGACAACCCGTACTGGTTCACCGGGACGGCCGCGGCGGGCATCGGGAGCCCCCACACGGAACCGGCCCGGGTGTGGCCGATCGCGCTCGCGGTCGAGGGACTCACCGGCACACCGTCGCGCCGCCGGGAGCTGCTCGACGTGCTGCTCGCGACCGACGCCGGCACCGGGCGCATGCACGAGTCGTTCGACGTGGACGACCCATCGGCGTTCTCGCGACCGTGGTTCTCGTGGGCGGACGCGATGTTCTGCGAACTCGCGTTCGCCGTCGCCGAGGACGCGGGCGTGTCGCTGACGGACGCCGCGCGCGTCGCCGAGGCGACCACCTGACGGCCGGGAGGCACGGGTCGGCCCCGCCCCGCGCCTCCCGTCCGCGGGCGGTAGCGTCGTGCCGTGGGGAACAGGGTCACGTGCATCGTCCGATCTGCTGCGACGGCCGGCGAGGGCGCCGTCCCGGCGCCCGCGCACGACGAGCTCGCGACCGAGGTCGTCGGGTCCTGGGACGTCCAGTACCTGCTGCCCTTCGGGTGGTGCGGGTTCGTGCCCGCCGCGTTCTGGGCGGCACACCTGGACCGGCTGACCGCTGCGATGGACGCGGGCGACGGGCCCGACCCGTCGGTCACGGACGTCGTCGTGGCGTGGCCGGTGGCGGAGCAGGCCTTCGCGGAGCGGCTGCCGGCCGTCGCCGCAGCGATCCCCGAGGCCGCCGAACCGCTGGGGCGCTTCCTCGAGGACGTCCGGTCGGCTGCTGCCCGGACCGACCGGCCCGTCGTCGAGCTCGTGCTCGGGGAACTCGTCGAGATGTACTGGGACGAGGAGGACCTCGAGCGGTGGTCGGCCGACCTCCTGCGGGAGACCGCGGTCTGGGACTCGCCCGTCACCGACTCGGACGACGAGCACTCCGAACTCACCGAGCTGGGTCGGGCCGTCGCCACCGGGGAACCCGAACGGTCGTTCCTCCTGACCGGCGAGTGGACGCTCGGCGGGTCCGCCGCACCGCGCGACCGTCCTCCGCAGCTCTGAACCGTCGGCTCCGGGTCAGGTGCACTGCCAGAGCACCGCAGCCCGCACACCGTCGCTGAAGACGTACGCGCGACCGGCATCACCGAAGTCGAACCCCAGCGGTCCCGACTCGATCGACGCCACGAACGCGAGGCCGGCTGGCGTCTCGTCCTCCTGGAGCCAGTCGGGCTCGCCCCCGTACTGGCCGGCGACGACCGCGCCCGCGGCATCGAGCGCAGCGGACACGGTGTCGTCACCCGCGTCCGTGACGGGCGCGGTCCCGAGCAGCATCGAGTCCGCCAGGAGGGGTGGGTACGCAGGATCGGGGTCGTCCGGGTCGCCGTGCGGTGAGACCGGTCGATCAGCCGACACGAGGTCTCGGCCGCTGAACACGAACGCCGCGTTCGCGCCGCTGTCGGCGTCCCACGAGTCGCACGACCCGGGGTCGAACTGGCACACGAACACGCTGACGAGCGTGCCGCGGTGCTCGATCTGCGCCGTGAACTGCATCGGCTCGTCGTGCTCCGCGCACGTGGGCCACTCCCAGTCCCGAGGAACGGCCGGCGCCCCGCCGATGCGTGAGGCCGTGATGGGCGCCGGGGAGTCGGACCGGTACGCACCGAGCACGGCAGCGCCCGCGGACGAGTCATGCGTGCGGCGCGTGACGGGTCGCGCGGCTCCCGGATGTGCGACCGCGCCAGGACGGGTCCCCGACGTCAGGCGGGTCCGCTCCGGGGATCCGCCCGGCTCGGCCGTGCCGATCCGTTCGGCGACCACGATGGTGCGTGATCCTCGACCGGCGAGCGGCAGGTCCCAGCGCAGCAGCGGCCGGTCCGGACCACCGCGCTCGCCGGTCCCCGGGTCCGGCCCGTTGTCCCGTGCACGGAGCATCCGGAGCACGCCCCCTTCGTCGAGCTCGGGCATCCCGGCGGCACGTGCGGCTGCCAGGACGCGGTCCGCCGCGCGGCGGAAGACAGCATCCTGCCGTCTCGCGAGCGGACCGCCGCGTCGGAAGCACACCGCGTGCGTGGCGTGCACGACGATGAGCAGGGGGACCGCCCACGCCGCACCGATCCAGAACGAGGTCGCGACGTCGTGGTGGCGCCAGGCGTTCTCGTACACGGAGACCGCGACGAAGACGAAGACCGCGAGGATCCATGCCGTGACGAACACGGCCGGCCACGGGTTCCGCGGACCGTTCCACCGCGCTCGCGCGGCGGCCTCGGTGTCGACCTCGACGAGGATCTCCTGCTGCACGTCGCTCATCCGCTCCCCCGGTTCCGGGAGCGCCGCGCACCCACCGCGCTGGGCACTCCCGCCTGCAGGCTACCGGCCTGTGAGGGTCGGGCGTCGGGCGCGCGACCGCAGGACCAGCGCAGCCGCGACCGCGAGCGCCCCGCCCCACACGAGCGGCCTCGTGACCCGGCGCCGCTTCGCGACCCAGCCGCCGTTCGTCGCGTTCCCGGCCTCGGCGGGGACGTGCAGGTTCCCGTCGGTCGGTTCCTGTCGCCCGCGGAGCGCGAACGTCTCCACCATCGGCTTCGTGATCAGGTGGAACAGCCCCGGGAACACGTACTGCAACGGCACGAGGGACGCCTGGACCCGCCCGACGAACCGGTAGCGCTTCGGGTGGAGGGCGGCGTGCACCACGGCACGGCCGGCCCGCTCGACCGAGACCGTCGGCGGCAGGGGGTGCGAAGCCTTGCCGGTGTAGTTCGCGCCGTTCTGGTAGATCGGGGTGTCGATCGTCGACGGCAGCAGTGAGGTGAAGCGGATGCCGGTGCCCGCGTACTCGTCACCGAGGACGTCGACCAGACCGAGGGCGGCGTGCTTGCTCGTCACGTACGCCGACTGGTAGGGGGCGCTGAGGAGCGACTGGATCGACCCGACCAAGACGTAGGTCCCCTTCCGCCGCTGCTTCCAGTGCGGCAGCAGGTGCGTGATCGCGTTGAGGTGGCCGTACAGGTTCGTGTCGACCACGCGCTTGAAGGAGTCGGTCGGGGTCTGCTCGAACAGGCCGTAGACGAACAGGGCCGCGTTCCCGACGAAGACGTCGATCCGTCCGAACCGGGACGTCGTCGTCCCGATGAGGTCCTTGACCGCGTGCTCGTCGGCGACGTCGGTCGGGATCGCGATCGCCTCGGGCGCCCCGAGTCGTCGGCACTCCGCAGCGGCGGCCTCGAGGCTCTCGTGCGAGCGCGCAGCGAGCACGAGTGTGGCGCCCTGCCGGGCGAACTCGTGCGCGGCGGCCCTCCCGATGCCGCTCGATGCTCCCGTGACGACGACGACCTGACCGCGGAACCGATGTGCCATGCATCCCGTGGTACCCGGTCACGAGTCCGCCACAGCACAGGAAGCACGCACGACGACGACGCCTGCCGTGCCGGACCACGGCGTCGGTGCTGCCCGCTAGCGTGGGGGTGTGCACGACGACGCGGTGGACACCCTGGGCCACGACGGAGTGTGGTTCGACCCGCTCTGGCGTGTCGAGGTCGCGCTCACGCCGACCGAACGCGCCCTGCTCACCGCGTGGCCGGTCCGGCGACTCGCGTTCGTCGCCCACGCCGGCGCCGCGTCGATCACGACGACGCAGGCGTACTCGCGGCTGGAACACTCGCTGGGCGTCCTCGCGCTGGTCGCACACTTCGCCCCGGACGACCACGACGCCCGCGTCACGGCGTTGCTCCACGACGTCGGGCACCTGCCCTTCAGCCACACCCTCGAGGGCATCGCCGGCCTCGAGCACCACACCCTCGGGCGCGCCACGATCCGTTCCCTCGCCGAGGACCACCCGATCGACGCCGAGCGGATCATCGCGATCGACGACGGTCGGGTGCCCTCGGTGCTGACCCCGGCCAACGGCGGCCTCAAGCTCGACCACCTCGACTCGTTCCTCCGGAGCGGGCAGGTGCACGGCCGGACGACGACACCCCCGCACGAGTTGCTGCGGCGACTCCGACTGGTCGACGGCGCGGTGGACGCCGAACCGGACGACGCCGCGGAGCTCGTCGACCTCGCCGTGCGGGAGGCGCGCGCCCAGCGGTCGACCGCCAACCTGGTACCCGTCACGGTGCTCCGTGCGCTCGTGTCCCGCGCGGTCTCCGGCGGACTGCTCGACGAACAGCAGCTCGCCGCCGCGACCGACGACGAGCTCTGGGCGCTCCTCTCGACGGACCAGTCGACCGCCACCGAGGCGCGTTCGCTCCGCCGGCACCCGGAGCGGTGGCGGCTCCGGGTCGGGCGGACCTCCGGCGTCGGCGTGTACCGCCACGTCGTGCGTCGCAGTTACCTCGACCTCCCGACCGCCGACGGCCAGCGGCTGCACGACCCGCGGGTCGACGAGCTGCAGGGTTCGCTGCCGTACGAGGTCGCGGTCCGGTACGCGTCGACACCGGCCAGCGCGGGCGCCGAGATCCCAGCGGATGCGACGAGCGCGGGCGCCGAGGCACCCGCGGATGCGACGAGCGCGGGCGCCGAGGCACCCGCGGATGCGACGATGGGACCATGCGCAAGGACGAGCTGACCGTCGAGGAAGCGACGGCCATCACCGAGCACGCCCGCTCCGGCTCCCTCCCGCTCGACGACCCCGAGGTGCGGAAGGTCGTCGACCAGGCGAACCGGGTCCTGGTCCGTGCGCAGATGTGGGGCGAGGACCGGAGCCCGAAGCTGCGCCGCCGACGCCGGTGGATCGCGGTGTGCGGTCTCGTCGTCGTGGCCGCGTGGGTGGCCGGGTTGATCCTGCCACTCATCTGGCACCTCACCCGCTGACACGCACCCCGAGCCCTGCGGACCGCGCCGCGCCGGGACCTGCGGAATCCGGCGGAACACTGGACCCCGTCGACGTTGCATCGGACAATTCCGCTCATGGATCAGGGACCAGCCATCGACCGACGCCGCTTCGTGGCGCTCGGCCTCACCGGCGCCGCCGCCACCGCGGCCGCCACGACCGCTGCGCTCGTGCGCGGCTCCGACACCGCCCGCGCAGCGACCACGGGCACCACGACGCTCCTCGCCGCCGACGAGTTCGACGGAGCAGCCGGCAGCGCCCCGAACCCGTCGATCTGGCGGTACGACCTCGGTGCCGGCGGCTGGGGCAACGGTGAGCTCGAGACGTACACGGACTCGCGACGGAACTCGCAGCTCGACGGCACGGGCAACCTCGTCATCACCGCCCGCCGCGAGGCCGACGGCACCTACACCTCCGCGCGACTGAAGTCCGAGGGGACCTACACCGCGCAGTACGGCCGGGTCGAGGCCCGCATCAGGATCCCGCGCGGCCAGGGCATCTGGCCGGCGTTCTGGATGCTCGGTGCCGACATCGGCCAGGTCGGCTGGCCGGCGTGCGGCGAGATCGACGTCATGGAGAACGTCGGCTACGAACCCACCCTCGTCCACGGGACGGTGCACGGCCCCGGCTACTCGGGCGCGAACGGCATCTCGTCGACCTACCGGAACCCTTCCGGCGCCGCGTTCGCCGACGACTTCCACGTCTTCGGCGTCGACTGGCGCCCCGACTCGATCACCTGGACCGTGGACGGCACCGCGTACCGCACGGTCACCCGCGCGGACGTCGGCTCGAACCCGTGGGTGTTCGACGGCCCGTTCTTCGTGATCCTCAACGTCGCGGTCGGCGGCGGTTGGCCCGGGTCGCCGGACGCGACCACGCGTTTCCCGCAGCAGATGCTCGTCGACTGGGTGCGCGTCTCCCAGCTCGCCTGACGACGGCCTGGCGCGCCCCGCTCAGCGGTGACGCGCCAGCGTCAGGCGGGGCGCGCTGCCCGAGCCTGCGAGGGCAGACGGGGCGGCGCCGCCCCGTGCCTCCGGTCCGCCCGTCAGTCGCGTCGGTGCGGATGCACGAGACTCGCGCTGGCGGACGGATCTCGTGCCACAGCGCGCGAGACTCGTCCGCCTGCACGAGACTCGGCAGCGACCGCACGAGACTCGGCAGGCCGCACCGCACCGCGCGCCCCGTCAGCGCCCGCTGCGCTCCGCACGCGCCGTCAGCCAGAGGTACGTCGCATGACCGGCGAGGGCCAGCCCGAAGAAGACCGCCGCGACCGCGTAGACCCGGTCGAGCTCGCCCTGCCCGATGACGAGCATGACGATGCAGAACACCACGGCCGCGGACAGCACGGCGACCTGCACGGTCGACCAGAACTTGCGGAAGCGGGGCATGCCGGTGAAGCTCACCCGGCCATTGTCGCGTACCGTCACCACCACCGCCAGCGCGCGGGACCGCGTCGGCACGAGACCCGGTGCACAGACCGGTCCGGCTGTTTGTCCCCCAGATGAACAGCAGATGTCGCCAAACTGGCAAACACCTGGCATCGGCCGGATCGACCCAAACCGGTCCGGGACGTCCCCCGAATCGGGGGCATGACCTCGACCGATACCCCCGTTCTGGTGTCACCCGAGACCGAGGCCCCATCTCCGGTCCGCGCTGCCCGTGCCGCGCGCCTGCTCACCCTGGGACGCCAGATCGCGTCCTTCGGCACCATCGGCGCCGTCTGCTTCGTCATCGACCTCGCCGTGTACAACCTGCTCCGCGCCACCGTCCTGCCCGACGGTCCGATCTGGGCGAAGGTCGTGTCGGCCGTGGTGTCGACCGCCGTCGCCTGGATCGCGAACCGGTCCATCACCTTCCGCTCCGAGCGCGGCGTCGACCGTCGCGCCACCGTCCGCGAGGGGCTGCTCTTCGCCCTCGCGAACCTCGTCGGCCTCGGGATCGCGGCCGCCTGCCTGTTCGTCTCGCACTACGTCCTCGGTCTCCGATCCACCCTCGCCGACAACGTCGCCGGCAACGGGGTCGGCCTCGTCCTCGGCACAGCGTTCCGCTTCGCCGCGTACAAGGCCCTCGTCTTCCGTTCCACCGACGCTCGTCCCACGAAGGAGGCTCCGGCCTGATGACGACCACCCTCTCCGCCGCGCTGGCCACCGCGGCCGCTCCCCTGCTGCAGCCAGGCTCCCCCGCCACGTCCGGCACCGTGCCGAACCGCGGTACCACGAACGCCCCGACGGGAGGCTCGGGGCAGCTCCCGCAGGCCGCCTGGTCGCTGGGCGAGTGGCTCGGCTACTCCGCCCTGGTCGCGGTCTCCGTGCTGCTCACCTTGGTCGCGCTGTCGACGCTCTGGTGGATGCTGCACGCGTGGCGCTCGCGCGACGCGCTCAAGGCGACCCGGTTCAGTGAGACGCCGCGTCCCGCGGCGCACCGCTTCACCCTCCTCGTGCCCGGTCGGCACGAGCAGGACGTGATGGGCCAGACGCTCGACATGCTCGCCACCCAGGACCACCCGGACTTCGAGATCATCGCGATCGTCGGTGAGGACGACCCGGAGACCGACGCCGTCGTCCGTGCCGCCGCCGCTCGCCACCCGGAGCTCATCCGGGTGGTCGTCGACGACACCGCGCCGAAGAACAAGCCGAAGGCGATGAACCTCGCCCTGCAGTACGCGACGGGCGACATCGTCGGCGTGTTCGATGCCGAGGACGAGGTCTACCCGCACCTGCTCACCCTCGTCGACTCCCGGTTCCAGGAGACCGGCGCCGACGTCGTGCAGGGTGGCGTGCAGCTCATGAACTTCAAGTCGAGCTGGTGGTCGCTCCGCAACGTGCTCGAGTACTACTTCTGGTTCCGCTCGCGCCTGCACTTCCACGCCGAGTCGAAGTTCATCCCCCTCGGCGGCAACACCGTCTTCGTGACGCGCGAGCGCCTCGAGTGGTCGAACGGCTGGGACGCGCACTGCCTCGCCGAGGACTGCGAGCTCGGCGTCCGCCTCAGCGCGGACAACGCCAAGGTCGTCGTCGCGTACTCCCCGGAGGCGGTCACCCGCGAGGAGACCCCGCCCACGTTCGCGTCCCTGCTCAAGCAGCGCACCCGCTGGAACCAGGGCTTCCTCCAGGTGCTCGGCAAGGGCGAGTGGAAGAAGCTCCCGACCCGCAAGCAGCGCTTCTTCGCGCGGTACCTCCTGACGATGCCGTTCATCCAGGCCGCGACCGGGCTCCTCATCCCGCTCAGTGTCCTCATGATCGCGTTCGTCAAGGTCCCGACCTCGATCGCGCTCATCTCGTTCATCCCGCTGGCCCCGACCCTCATGCTGCTCGCCGTCGAGATCGTCGGCCTCGGCGAGTTCGGGCGGCTCTACAAGGAGAAGGTCCGGATCCGCGACTACGTGAAGCTCGTCCTCGGCCTGATCCCGTACCAGGTGTTCCTCGCAGCGGCAGCGGTCCGCGCCGTCGTGCGGCACGTCCAGGGCCAGAACGGCTGGGAGAAGACCGAGCACACCGGGCAGCACCGCACGCCCGCACCCGAGGTCGTCGGCTTCGCGAACGCCGTGACCGAGGACGACCCCCAGTCCGTCGACGCCCGTGAGCTGCAGACCACCGGAGGCACCCGATGACCGCCAGCATGACGAACACGACCGGCATCCCGGTCCGGGGCGCGATCGCCCGCAGCGGCGCGGCCGGCTGGGTCCGACGCCACGCCGTCAGCCTCGCCTGGCTGCTCCCCGTCCTCGCGGTCGCCGCGGCCGTGCAGCTCTGGAACATGACCGGCACGCCCCAGCGCATCGACGACGAGGGCACGTACACCGCGCAGGCGTGGGCGATCACCAACCTCGGCGAGCTCACGCACTACACCTACTGGTACGACCACCCGCCACTGGGCTGGATCCAGATCGCGGCGTACACGTCCGTGACCGGCGCGTTCGCCCGCTACCCGTTCGCCGTCGAGGCAGCGCGGGAGTCGATGGTGTTCTTCACCGCGGTGTCGAGCGTGCTGCTGTTCGTCCTCGCCCGACGCATCGGTGCCGCTCGTCCCACCGCGGCGGCCGCGGTGCTCCTGTTCGCGCTGTCGCCGCTCGCGCTGCAGTACCACCGCACGGTGTACATCGACAACGTCGCGACCCCGTGGCTGCTCGCCGCGTTCGTGCTGGTGCTGAGCCGCCGCAAGCAGCTCGCCGGGTTCGCCGGAGCGGCCGCCTGCCTCGGCATCGCCGTGCTCTCGAAGGAGACGTACCTGCTCGCGCTGCCGTTCCTCATCTGGATCGCGGTGCGCGGCGCCGACAAGAGCACCCGCCGGTACACGCTCAGCGTCGCCGGTGCCGTGCTCGCGGTGATCGGCGGCGGCTACGTCCTGCTCGCCGCGGTCAAGGGCGAGCTCCTCCCCGGCCCCGGCCGGGTCAGCCTCCTCGAGGGCATCACGTACCAGCTCGGCTCCCGTACGGCTTCGGGGTCCGTCTTCGACGGCGGGAGCCTCGCGAACCAGGCCGCCGCCCAGTGGTGGGCGCTCGACCCGGTGTTCATCGTGCTCGGGACCACGGCCGCCGTCGTGGGGTTGTTCCTGCGCCGGGTGCGCCCGATCGCCGCGATGCTCGTCTTCCTGCTCGCGTTCATGTTCCGCCCGAACGGCTACCTGCCCGTGCCGTACGTGATCATGCTCATCCCGTTCGCCGCGCTCCTCGTCGTGTGGACGGCCGACCGCGCAGTCGTCGCGATCGCCGGGTGGTCCCGGAGCCGCAGCCGACTCCCCGGTGGCGTCCGTCGCACGTTCGGCATCGCGTGGGCAGCGGTCACCGTGGCCGCCCTCGCCGTCGCGGCCCCGCTCTGGACCGCCCAGCTGCGCGGCTTCACGACGAGCGACCTCGACCAGCCGATGCAGCAGGCCGAGCGCTGGGTCGGCGACAACGTGCCGAAGTCCTCGCGACTGCTCGTCGACGACGCCATGTGGGTCGACCTGGTGCAGGCCGGCTTCGCCCGCGACAACGTCGTCTGGTACTACAAGCTCGACACCGACGCCGCCGTGGAGCGCCAGTCGCCGAACGGTTGGAAGGACTCGGACTACGTCGTCACGACCGACTCGATGCGGACCGGTGGCAACTCGTCGAAGGACGTCGCCGACGCCATCCGCAACTCGACGACGGTGGCCGTGTTCGGCACGGGCGACCAGCAGGTCGACGTCCGACGCATCCACTCCGAGGGCGAGGCCGCTGCCGAGCAGGCGATCACGAAGGCCACCGACCAGCGGAAGGCGATGGGCACCGAGCTCGCCGCCAACCCCGCGCTCGAGGCGGACGCCGGCACGAAGTCGCAGTTCCGCGCGGGCCAGGTCGACAGCAGGGCGATGATCGCCCTCGGGCAGGTGCTCGCTGACCAGCGGGTGAGCGTGGACCGCTTCGCGCCGCTGACGGGTGAGACCGGCCAGGCGTTCCGCCGCGTCGTCCTGCACGCCGACGGCGCTGCCGCGACGACCCGGGTCGAGCGCACCCTCCAGGCCATGTCGGACACCTACCGTCCGCAGTCGGTCGATCGGCACGGCGACGAGCTCGTCGTGACCTACACGCCGATCGACCCGACCACCGCGCCCACCGCCGCCTGATCCCGCGCCGGGAGGCCCGGGCCGTCACCGAGCACGACGTCCCGGGCCCCCGCCCCAGCACGAACCCGAACCGCACCTCCATCCGAAGGAGCACCACCATGACCGCACGCACCCGCACCGCACGCCCCGTCGTCGTCGGCACCCTCGCCGCGGCCCTCGTCGCCGCGACCGTCGGCCTCGCACCCCAGACGGCATCGGCCGCCACGCCCGAGGACGGCTGGCTCCGCGTCGGACACCTCTCCCCCGACACGAAGGGCGTCGACGTCGAGCTGTCGAGCCTGTCCGGCGGCAAGAAGGTGTTCGAGCTCGACGACGTCACCTACGGCCAGGTCAGCCCCTACCAGGAGCTGCCCGTCGGCACGTACGTCCTGTCGATGCGCGCCGCCGACGCCCCGGACTCCACCCCGGTGATCTCGACCGACGTCACGGTCAGCGCGGGTGACGCGAACACCGTCGTCGCCTACGGCAAGAACTCGGACCTCAAGACCACCGCGTTCACCGACGACCTGCAGCAGCCCGGCGACGGGAAGGCGAAGCTCCGGCTCGTGCAGGCCGCCACCACCGCGAAGCGCGTCGACGTCGCGACCTCGACCGGCACCAGCGTCGCGAAGGACGCCGCGTTCGGCACCGCCACCGGCTACGCCACCGTGAAGAGCGGCAAGTGGACGCTCGACGTCTCCGGCAGCGGGCAGCGCGGCACGGCGAAGGTCGACCTCGCCGGCAACACCGTCTCCACGCTCTTCGTCCTCGACAACAGCAAGGGCGACCTCACGGTCGTGCCCGTGACCGACGCGGCGGCGACCGCCGCCACCCCGAAGGGCGGCGTCCAGACGGGCGGCGGCGGCACCGCCGCGGACCGGCCGGTCACGGACGCGTTCCACGCGCTCGTCGCCGCGTTCCGCAGCATCTTCGGGTGACGGCCTGGAGGCCCGGTGCCGGTGGACCGACCGGCTCACCCGCACCGTGCCTCCCGTCCGCACCCCCACCCGACACCCAACGAGAGGCAGGCCCCGTGCAGCGCAGGACCTGGATCCCGGTCGCCGCGATCGCGGCGGTCGCCGTCGCCGCCGGCGCGGCGGTCGTCG
>NZ_LDQC01000071.1 GCF_001475545.1 Curtobacterium luteum
CGACCTCGTCGAGGAGCTGCTGCTGCTCGCCCGCCTCGATGCCCGCGCGCTCGCCGGCGCCCCACCGCTCGCCGTCGACGCGGTCGACCTGACCTCGATCGTGGTCGAAGCGACGATGGACGTCCGCACGACGAGCTCGGGGCACCGCTGGACCCTCGAGGTCGACGACGACCCCGTGACCGTCGTCGGCGACGCGGCACAGCTCCGCCGGCTCGTGCGGAACCTGCTCTCGAACGCCGGCCAGCACACGCCGGACGGGTCTGCCGTCGTGGTGTCCCTGCGCCGTGTGCCGGGTGCACCTCGGCCGGCCGTTCGACTCGTCGTCGCGAACGACGGACCCCCGATCGACGCGTCGCTCCTGCCGACACTGTTCGACCGGTTCACGCGTGGCGAGGCCTCACGATCACGGGAGCACGGGACGAGCGGCCTCGGTCTGGCGATCGTGCAGGCCGTCGCCGCCGCGCACGAGGGGACGGTCCGCGTCGTGTCCGAGCCGGGCCGCACGGCGTTCACCGTCGAGCTGCCCGCGTCACCCTGACCCGTTCGAGTACGCTGCAGGCAACGAACGGGGGAACCATGCCGAACGACTACTCACGACTCCCGCAGAGCCCGCGTTCGGAGGACCTCGTCGTGGAGGTCCCGGCGTTCGAGGACGACCGCCCCCAACCGGAGCCCGAGCCACCCGCGGCAGCACCGGAGCTCGTCGCCGCGACGCGGTTCGCCCAGACCTCGCACGCGGCCCCGACGATCCGACGGACGCAGCTCCGCGCCGGGTTGTGGATCGCCGGGGTGCCGATCGCGGTCCTCGTGGTCATCGCGGTCGTGCAGGTGGCCCTGGGCCCCACCGGCTGAGGAGCACCTCGCCTCCGACGGATCGAGGGCGGATCGTGCCACCTCGGCGCGGGGGACGACCGGACGTCAGACGATCGTCCAACAACGTGCCCGATCGCGTGCACACCGGTCGACACGGACGCAGGCTGGTTCCTGTCCGAGCAAGACGGCCCCGACGGGGCCACCACTGCAGAGATGGGAAGCACGATCATGAACTCGTTCAAGCGCAAGTCCCTCACGTTCGCCACCGGCACCGCCATCACCGGCGCCGCCATCGCAGGCGCCCTCGTCGCCGCCCCCGCGCAGGCAGCGGAGCCGGCACCGAGCTCCTCGACCGCGGACATCGGCGGCGGCGTGAGCGTCAACCTCGACCCGGTCGCCATCGTCAACGCGATCGCCGACGCGGTCAACGACCAGAGCGACCGCGGCGGCGCCGTCCAGGCGGCACTCGACGTCGGCTACTGGAACGCCGGCAACCCCGATCGCCTCACGGTGGCCGTCGTGAACAAGAACCAGGACATCTCGGTCCAGGGCGACGTGGCGGACGCGCAGTCGATCGACATCAAGGGCGGGAACTACGTCATCTATTGGTTCAAGGGGCCCGGGACGATCACCAACAACGGTGACGGCGGCTGGCTGAACTGGGGTGCGTTCGGGAACATCGAGCGCATCGACAACGTCATCCACGTCAACGGCGGCTGAGCCTCCGACTCCTGCACGCCCCCTGGGACCGTCCGGTCTCAGGGGGCGTCGTCGTCCGTGCCCGCGCCGAGTTCGAGCGGGCCGCCGGTGCCGTGCGCCCGTGCGCGGATCCAGCCCTTGACGAACGCGATCGACACGAGGGCGGTCCGGTTCGGGGCCCTCCAAGTCCGCATGAGCCTGCCGAGGTGCCACGCGACGGCCTGGCGGCTGTACGAGGTCTCGCTGGCGATCTCGTCGTTCGAGCGTCCCTGAGCTGCGAGCGCGAGCATCCGCTCCTCGAACTCGTCGAGTCCCGGTGCTCGTGCGATGAGGTCGATCGCACCGAGGTCGACCGGTGGTGCACTGGTCGCGGTGCCGCGCCGCCGCTCCTCGGACCAGGCTTCCGCCCAGCACGAGCCGAGTTCGTGGGCGACCAGTGACGCGCGGCTCATCGCGAGCATCGTGCGGGTGGCACGGTCGACCGAGCCGGTGTGATCGCGGGCGGCGGTGTGCATCACGAGCGCGAAGACCCGGATCGCCGGCAGGGCACCGCGCACGACGACCGAGAAGTCCACGCGTGGGTCCTCCGCGCAGTCAGCTGCGACCGCTCGGAGACGAGCGAGGCAGGCCGGGTCGACCGGCTCGCCTCGCTCGACGGAACGCAGCGCCGCCGGCAGCACGATGGGCACGATCTCGGCGTACCGCTCGCGGAGCCAGTCGTGCCCGGTGCGTCGGATCCCGTGCAGCGGCGGTTCGAGCAGGAGCGCCTCGAACTCGGCACACCGCTCGTCGAGCGCCAGCCCCAGCCGCTCGCCGGGCAGCAGTGAGGCCGGTCGCTGGGCGTCGTCGCGCTCGGTCGTCATCGTGCGTCGACCGTATCCGGACGACACCTGTCGTGTCCGGTCGTTCACCCGGAGTTCGCTCTTACCAGGACCACAGCGTCCTGCTGCGGTGTGCATGACCCCGGTGCCGAGTCTGATCGGCATGACGGAGACGAACCAGCCCCTCGACATCGACATCGTCGTCCCCTGCTACAACGAGCAGGACACGCTCGCCGCACACGTCCGACGACTCCACACGTTCTGCCGGACCTCGCTGCAGCACTCGTGGCGGATCACCATCGCGGACAACGCCTCGACGGACGACACCGCCCGCATCGCCGACGACCTCGCCGCGATGCTCCCCGAGGTGCGCGCGGTGCACCTCCCCCTGAAGGGCCGCGGCCGGGCACTGAAGGCAGTGTGGGGCGCGTCCGAGGCGCACGTGCTCGTGTACGTCGACGAGGACCTCTCGACCGACCTGGCCGCCCTCGAGCCGCTCGTCGCTCCGTTGCTCTCCGGACACTCGGACCTGGCGATCGGCACACGGCTCGCGGGGTCGTCCCGAGTGGTCCGGGGCGGGAAGCGCGAGTTCATCTCCCGCTCGTACAACCTGCTGCTCCGCACGACGATGGGGGTCGACTTCTCGGACGCCCAGTGCGGGTTCAAGGCCGTCACCCGCGAGGCCGCGCAGCACCTGCTGCCGCTCTGCGAGGACGATGCGTGGTTCTTCGACACCGAGCTGCTCGTGCTGGCCGAGCACGCGGGCCTCCGCGTGCACGAGGTGCCGGTCGACTGGGTCGACGACGTCAACTCCTCGGTGCACATCGCGTCGACGGCGACCGAGGACCTCAAGGGGATGTGGCGCGTGTCGCGAGGCCTCGCGACCGGGCGGATCCCGATCGCATCGGTCTACGACGCGATCGGCCGCCGGCCGTTCACCCCGCCGCACGTCGGGATCCTCGGACAGGTGCTGCGCTTCGGCGCGATCGGCGTCCTGTCGACGGTCGCGTTCGCGGTGCTCTACGCACTGTTCCGGCCGGCCATCGGGGCGCAGACGGCGGACTTCCTCGCGCTGCTCCTCACCGCGATCGGCAACACCGCCCTGAACCGGCGCTTCACGTTCGGGGTGCGGGGCCGTGCCGGTGCAGGGATGCACCAGGTGCAGGGGCTCGTGGTGTTCGGCATCGCGTGGGCGATCACCGCCGGGTCGCTCGTCGTCCTGCACGCGACGACCCCCGGCGCCACACACGGGACGGAGATCGTCGTCCTGACCGGGGCGAACCTCGTCGCGACGCTCGTGCGGTTCGTGCTGTTCAAGGCGTGGGTGTTCCGCTCCCGGCGGCGCCCCGAGCTCATCCGACCCGGCACCACCCCGGCGGCGGACGCGAGCACTGCCGCAGACACCGAGCCGCTGCCGGTCGAGGGGCGCCGCGCGGCGTGAATGGCGCGGCGTTCTCCGCACAACCAAATGCACCTCGCACCACGGGCATCCGCGGTTCGAGGTGACTTTGGTTGTGCGAACGCGAGACGCACCGCGTCACCGCGAGACGCACCGCGTCACCGCGAGCCGCACCGCGCGCCACACCGCGTCACCGCGCCCGCACCGCGCCCCGCGTGCCCCGCGCAACCGCGCGCCTCCCGCGCCTCCCGCGCCGGCGCGCCCCGCGCTCCAGCGCGCCCGCACGCCGGGCCGGACGCACCCGTGGGACCCGCACCGCGCCTCCCGTCCGGCCGGTCTGTTGCGTCGGCGGTATACCAACCCGTAGCATCACTGCACCGCACCACAACCCCACAGGGCCCGCCCGTCACCACCCGACGGCCTGCCCGCGGCGAGCGCTCCGAGGATGCAGCGCGGCCGTCCGCTGCCTGTCGGCACACGCTCCACTGGACCCGCACGTGAACCACTCCTCCTTCGGTCTGTACGACCCTGCCCGCGAATCGAGCGACTGCGGGGTCGGCTTCATCACCCGTCTCGACGGGACGCCGACCCACGACGTCATCCGCAAGGGCGACGAAGCGCTCTGCTCGATCCCGCACCGCGGTGGCAAGTCCGCCGAGGGCGTGGGCGACGGCGCCGGGGTGAGCATCGACCTGTCGGTGGAGTTCTTCAGCGCCATCACCGGCGAAGCCCTGCGCGCCGGGCACTTCGGCGTCGCGAACTGCTTCGTGCCGAGCGACACCACGCCGACCGGCGCCGCCGAGCGGGCCGCCGCCCAGCAGGTCGTGACGGACGCGATCGAGCACGAGGGCTTCGAGCTCCTGCTCGTCCGCGACGTCCCGGTCGACCACTCGGTCGCTCGCCCCGAGGCCGAGCAGTACCAGCTGCCGATCGTGCAGTGGGTCTTCCGTGCGCCCTCGTCGTGGGAGCGCACGGAGGTCGACGCGGCGGCGAACCGGGCGCTCCTGGCCGTCGAGCGGGTGTCGTACACGCAGGCCGCGGGGGCGCACGCTCCGCACGCAGCCCTGTACCCGCTGTCGCTCAGCGCCCGGACGCAGGTCCTCAAGGGAAGGCTGAACTCGGGCGAGGTCATCTCGTACTTCCGCGATCTCACGGACCCGCGACACTCGGTGCGGACGCTCTACTTCCACACGCGGTTCTCCACGAACACCGAGCCGCACCCGACGATGGCGCAGCCGTTCCGGCTCATGGCGCACAACGGCGAGCTGAACACCGACCGGAAGAACCGCCTGTCGGACGAGGCACTCGCGCGGGCCCGCACCCGGAGCATCGTGCGTCCGCCGGGGCAGTCGGACTCGAGCCGGCTCGACCAGACCCTGCAGAGCCGCGTGTTCGACGACGGCCTGGACATCGTCGAGGCCGTCGCGTCGCTCATGCCGCCGGCGTGGGAGAACGACCGGACGTTGTCGTCCGACGTGCGGGACATGCTCGAGTACTTCTCGCTGTACGAGGAGAAGAACGACGGCCCGGCCGCCGTGATCTTCAGCGACGGCGACGTGGTGGGCGCCCGGCTCGACCGACTCGGCCTCCGTCCGCTGCGCACCGTCCAGACCGACGAGTACCTGATGGTGGCGTCGGAGGCCGGGCAGGTGAGCTTCGAGCCCGAGGGCGTCGTGCACCGGGGCCGGATCGAGGCGGGCGGCATGCTCGTCGTCGACCACCGCACCGGGTCGCTCATGCGCTCGGACGAGGTGCTCCGGATGCTCGCCGGGCGGCGTGACTACGGCACCCTGCTCGAGGCCGCGCGGGTGAACCTCGACGACCTGCCGGTGCCGGACTACCGGCGCGGGACGACCACCCTCGGCTACGACGGCGACCTCTCGCTCGCGGGCCGCTACGTGGCGTACTCGCTGAACCAGGAGAGCTTCCGGTTCATGCTCGACCCGATGCTCGCCAACGGATCGGAGCGGATCTCGGCGATGGGCTACGGCAACGCCATCAACGCGCTGAGCGACACCGAGGGCGGCATGGCGAAGTACTTCTCGCAGCGCTTCGCCCAGGTGACGAACCCGCCGCTCGACTCGATCCGCGAAGCCGACGGCATGTCGATGCGCGTCGCCCTCGGCAGCAAGCCGGACGGGACGGGCAGCGGCGACGGCACCCAGAGCCGGCAACTGGTCGTGCAGTCCCCCGTGCTCGGGCACCTCGACATGGTGCGCCTGCGCGACCAGGACATCGTGCCACTCGAGCGCTTCGACATGCTCTACGTGCCGGTCCTCGGCGACGAGCAGGCGAACGCGGACGCGGTGCGCACCGCGACGGAGCAGCTCGCGGACGCCGTGGCCGCGTTCGCCGAGCGCTCGGGTGGCATCGCGGTCCTGACCGACCGCAGTGTGTCCTCGACGCACGCTGCCCTCCCCGTGATCCTCGCCGTGGCCGCCGTCAACCAGCGACTCATCGAGACCGGGCTGCGGCTGCGCGTCTCGATCGTCGCCGAATCCGGTCAGCTGCCATCGTCACACCACGTGGCGACGGCCCTGGGCTTCGGGGCCTCGGCTGTGTACAGCCTCTCCGCTCGCCTCCGTGCGGAGGAGAAGTACCCCGCCGAGGCCGCTCCGGCCGGCGAGTACACCGCGACCGACCTCGCCCTCAAGCGGTTCCGGAAGGCCGCCGAGAAGGCCCTCGCGAAGACCATGGGCCGGGTGGGCCTGTGCACCGCCGAGAGCTACATCGGCGGCGAGTTCTTCGAGCCGAACTACCTCGACACGGGTGACGACCTGTTCGCCCGGGTCTTCCCGCACATGGAGGCCCCGGTCGGCGGCGTCGGCTTCGCCCGCATCGCGCAGGCCGCCACGGACTGGCACGAGCGAGCCCGGAGCGTCGCGACCGAGGGCCAGGTGCCCCTGCTCGGCCTCTTCAAGGAGCGCTCGGACGGTGCCGGCCACTCGTTCGGCGTCGCGAGCGTCCGCGGCTTCGGCGGCATGACCGAGGAGCGCCCGGCGTTCGAGCGCTCCGGCGACTCCGACGCGCTGCGACTGCTCACCCTGCGGCAGCTCGACGACTCGTTCGGCATCACCGACGCGGCCTACCGGAACACCGGCTACGACCGGCTGAGCGACGCCGAGATCGACGCGCACCGGGTCACTCCCGGCTACGTGTCGTTCCTGCAGACCACGCACGACGAGCGGTCCCGCCGCCCCGCTGCGCTCCGCGACGTGCTCGCGCTGCCCGCGGACGTCACGGGCATCGACGAGGCAGAGGACTTCGCCCGCGAGCTCGGCCGCTTCGCGACGCGCGGGAACGCCAGCATCACGGTGCGCGGGATCGCCGGTTCGCGTGACGACGCCGAGGGACTCCCGGGAGGCACGACCCGCTTCCGCCTGCAGCTCACGTCGACCGGGTCGACGGGCGCACTGCGCCACCAGGCACTCGCAGACGGGCTCGCCCTCCTGCACCCCGGCACGGTCGACGTCGACTCCGTCGCCGACGACCAGGTGACGCTCCGCGCCACCGGCGCGGCCGCCGACCTCCTCGGACTGCTCCAGCAGGCACCGGCGAGCGTGGACGTGGCCGAGGTCCAGCCGGCGCACGAGATCACCCGAACCCTGGCGTCCGGTGCGATGAGCCACGGTGCGCTCGTCGCCACCGCGCACGAGGCCGTCGCGCACGGCACGAACATGGTCGGCGGCATGTCGAACTCGGGCGAGGGCGGCGAGCACCACTCCCGCTACGGCACGATCCGCGGCTCGCGCATCAAGCAGTTCGCCTCGGGTCGATTCGGCATCTGGGCGGGCTACCTGGCCGACCCGATGCTCGAAGAGCTCGAGATCAAGATCGGCCAGGGCGCGAAGCCCGGCGAGGGTGGGCAGCTCCCCGCACCCAAGGTCACGGTGGACATCGCCGCGGCCCGGGGTGGGACGCCCGGCGTCGAGCTCATCTCGCCGCCGCCGCACCACGACACGTACTCGATCGAGGACCTCGCGCAGCTCATCCACGACTGCAAGGCCGCCCGGGTCCGCGTGGTCGTGAAGCTCGTGTCCTCCGAGGGCATCGGCACGATCGCGGTGGGCGTCGCGAAGGCCGGCGCGGACGTCATCAACGTCGCGGGGAACACCGGCGGTACCGGCGCCGCGGCCGTCACGAGCTTGAAGTACGCCGGACGCTCCGCGGAGATCGGTGTGGCCGAGGTGCACCAGGCCCTCGTCGCGAACGGCCTGCGCCAGAAGGTCACGCTCCGCTGCTCCGGTGCGCACCAGACCGGGTCGGACGTCGTCACGAGCGCGCTGCTCGGCGGGGACTCGTTCGAGTTCGGCACGACCGCGCTCATGATGCTCGGCTGCGTGATGGCGAAGAACTGCAACGTGAAGTGCCCGGCGGGCCTGACCACGAACGCCGAGGCCTTCGAGGGCGACCCCCGAGCGCTCGCGCAGTACCTGCTCAACATCGCGCACGACGTCCGGCAGATCCTCGCGCGCCTCGGCCTGCGCTCCCTGCGCGAGGCCCGCGGGCGCACGGACCTGCTGCAGCTGCTCGACCACCCGGCGTCCGTCGGGCGTCTCGACGTGCGGAACCTGCTTGCGCAGGTGCCGGAGAAGGTCGTCACGGACCCGGAGTACCTCGAGAAGGACTTCCGGACCGACGACGCCCTCATCGAGCAGGTGCGCGCAGCGCTCATCGACGGCCACGAGCACACGCTGACCGTCGACGGCATCGCGCTGGGCAACGCCGACAAGTCCGTCGGCGGCCAGCTCGGCATCGACCTCGAGCGCATCCTCAACCACGAGCTGCGGGGCATCGACCTCGCGGCGCACCCCGCGATCACCACCGACGACCGCGGTCGCCGACGGCTCGTCGACGGTGCCCTGACGATCCGCACGAGCGGCTCGGCCGGGCAGTCCTACGGCGTCTTCACCAACGACGGCACGACGCTCGAGCACGTCGGCACCGCGAACGACGGCGTCGGCAAGAGCCAGTCCGGCGGCCGCATCGTCGTCCGGGCACCCGGTGGCGGCAGCGTCGAGCGCGGCGGGAACGTCCTCGTCGGCAACTTCGCCCTGTTCGGCGCCACCGGCGGCCGCACGTTCGTCGAAGGTGAGGCCGGCGACCGGTTCGCCGTGCGCAACTCGGGCGCGACCGCGGTCGTCGAGGGCGTCGGCGACTTCGGCTGCGAGTACATGACCGGCGGTGCCGTGTTCAACCTCGGCGCCTACGGCAAGGGCCTCGGCAACGGCATGTCCGGTGGGTTCCTCTACCAGTACGACCCGTCGGGCGGGGTCACCGAGCGTGCGAGCACCGATTCGCTCCTCGTGTTCCCGGTCACCGAGACGGAGCGGGGCGCCTTCCACGAGGCCGCCGCGAAGCTCCTGCTCGAGTGGCACCTCGAGGCAACCGGCTCACCCCTCGCCCAGCGCCTGCTCGCCGACTGGGAGACCACGCGTACGCACGTGTACGTCGGTATGCCCCGAGCGCTCCTCCTCAGCCAGGACGCGGACGAGATCCTCGCCGCCGCGACCCGGCCCGAGCTCCTCGACGAGCTGGCGAACTCCGTGGCGACGGACAAGCTGCGGGCATTCAAGGTGGACTACCGCGACCAGCGGACCGTCCTGGACGGCCGCGCCCCCGCGCTCGGCGACCAGGGCGAGGACATGTTCTCGCTGCTGTCGTCGTACACCGTGCTCGGCGTCGCCCAGGACGTGGCGCAGGAGCGGGTGCCGGGCGCCGGCACGAGCGACCCGCGCGTGACCGAGGCCGTGCGGAACCTCATCCTGACCGAGGACTTCCAGGTCAAGCAGCGCGTGGTGAAGTACCTCCGCGGCACGTTCGACCGGTTCGCGGACGACGAGCTCGCGACCCTGATCGCCGTCAAGCGGCTCGACGACTCGAAGCGTGCGCTCGCGCAGCGGAACAACCGCAGCACCGACATGCCGGGCACCACGGGGTGGATCATGCACCAGAACGCCAAGAACGCCGGACGCGTCCGGGCAGCCCGCTTCGACGAGCTGCTCGCGAACGCCGCGCTCGAGGACATCGCCGGCCGTGCGCCGCAGGCCCCGACCGAGGCGGTGTCGGCATGAGCACGCTCCCCCCGACCGGACAGCTGATCCCGGTCGACGCACCGTTCTCCGCCGCGCAGGAGTCGTGGCTCGCCGGGTTCATCGCCGGCATCGCCGCCGCGGGCAAGCGTGCTGCCGGCGGTGCCCCGACGACCACGATCGACGTGCTGTTCGGCACGCAGACCGGCAACGCGGAGTTCCTCGCGGACGAGCTCGTCGCCGGTGCGAAGGCCCGCGGGCTCGGCGGCCGGGCCACCGCGCTCGACGCCGTGACCCCGGAACAGCTCGCCGGGATGTCGCACGTCCTCGTCGTGACCTCGACGTACGGCGAGGGCGAGATGCCCGACAACGCCGGACTCTTCTGGGACGCGATCCAGGCGCCCACCGTCCCGCGGCTCGAGGGTCTCCAGTACGCGGTCCTCGGTCTCGGCGACACGAGCTACGACGAGTTCTGCCAGGCCGGCAAGCTCCTCGACACCCGCTTCGAGCAACTCGGCGCGACCCGCATCCACGACCGCGTGGACTGCGACGTCGACTTCGAGGACCCCGCGGCGCTCTGGAGCGCAGCGGTCCTCGACCGTCTGGCCGCCGAGGCCGGGGCCACGCCGGCGGCGAGCGGCCCCGCCGCCGGGGCGACCACCTCACCCGCCGCAGTCGGCGGGGCGGGGTCGAGCCGTGCCTCCAGGCCGGGCTCCCAGTGGAACAAGCGCAACCCCTACCGGGCGCCGCTCGTCGTGAACCGGCTGCTCTCCTCGCCGCGCAGCGCGAAGGAGATCCGTCACTTCGAGTTCGACCTCGGCGACTCGGGCATCGAGTACGCGGCCGGCGACGCGCTCGCGGTGATGCCGCACAACGACCCCGCGCTCGTAGAGCAGCTGCTCGGGCACCTCGGCGCGGACGGCTCCACCGAGTTCGACGGACGGCCGCTCGCCGAGGTCCTGCGGCTCGACCGCGAGATCCGCACGCCGTCGAAGGACCTCGTCGCCGACCTCGTGCAGCGTGCGCCCGCATCGGAGCTGGCGGCCGTCGTGTCGCACGGCGACAAGCACGAGCTCGACCGCTGGCTCTGGGGGCGCGACGTCCTCGACCTCCTGCGCGATGCCGGGAGCGCCGCGCCGACGATGGAGGAGCTCCTGCCGAACCTCCGCGGGCTGCAGGCGCGGCAGTACTCGATCTCGTCGAGCCCGCTCGCGCACGCGGGTCGGGTCCACCTGACGGTCGCGTCCGTCCGCTACGGCGACGTCCACCGTTCCCACGCCGGTGTCGCCTCGACGTACCTGGCGGACCGGGTGCAGGCCGACGGCGAGGTCGACGTGTACCTCCAGCCGAACGCCGCGTTCGGGGTGCCGGCCGACGGCGATGCCCCGGTCGTCATGATCGGCCCGGGTACCGGCATCGCGCCGTTCCGCGGGTTCCTGCACGAGCGGGCCGCTGCCGGGGCGACCGGGCACAACTGGCTGTTCTTCGGCGACCAGCACCGCGACACGGACTTCGTGTACGAGGACGAGCTCACCGATCTGCAGGAGCGGGGCGTGCTCACCCGGCTCGACCTCGCGTTCTCGCGCGACCAGGCCGAGAAGGTCTACGTGCAGACGCGCATGCGGGAGCAGGCGGCTGAGCTGTACCGGTGGCTCGAGGACGGGGCGTTCGTGTACGTGTGCGGCGATGCCTCGCGGATGGCGAAGGACGTCGAGCAGGCGTTGCTGGACGTGATCGCGGAGCAGCGCGGGCGCGGGGCGGACGACGCCGCCGCGTACCTGGCGGACCTGCGGCGCGCGAAGCGGTACGTGCGCGACGTGTACTGAGGCCGCGGCTGCGGGGCCGGGGTCGGCGTGGCTGGTCGAACCGGGCGTAGCTGGTCGAATCGGGCGTAGCTGGTCGGGAGGAACGACCACCTACGCCCGTTCCGTCCTTCCATCGCATGCGTGATGGGAAGGAACGACGCACCGGGCATCCTGTCACTGTCGCGCGCCCGACGGGAGCGACCTGACCCGCCTCTTGCGCGCCCCACCACCCGGGCGTAACGTACAACCAAATGGTTGTGCGAACAGTACTCAGCGACGCCGAGGTCGACCGCGTGTTCCACGCGCTCGCCGACGCCACGAGACGCGACATCGTGCGGCGGACCCTCGCCGACGGCGTCACGGTCTCCGGACTCGCGGAGGCCTACGCCATGTCGTTCGCCGCCGTGCAGAAGCACGTCACCGTCCTCGAGGGAGCAGGACTCGTGACCAAGGAACCCCGCGGGCGCGCCCGCATCGTGCGCGCCGATCCCGAGCAGCTCGACCGCGTGCGCGGGCTGCTCGAAGAGTACGGCCGGCTCTGGCGCGGCCGCATCGACCGACTCGACAGCCTGCTCACGGGCGACGACGAGCCCTGACGACACACGACGAACACCGACGAACACCACCGAGAACACCGACACCACCGAGACGACGACCACCGACCCGACGACCACCGACCCGACGAGGGAGCGACCATGCCCGTCACCAGTGTCCACACCGACCCGGAAGCCCTGACCACCACCCTCGTGGCGGACTTCCCCGTCCCGGTCGAACGGCTCTGGGGAGCGTTCACCGATCCCCGCCAGCTCGAACGCTTCTGGGGGCCGCCGAGCTACCCCGCGACCTTCTCGGAGTTCGACCTCCGCCCCGGAGGCCGTGCCCGCTACGACATGACCGGGCCGGACGGCGAGACCTACCGGTCCGTCTGGCTCGTGGTCGCGGTGGACGCACCCACCCGACTCGCGTTCGACGACCTGTTCGCGACCGAGGACGGCCAGGTCGACCCGTCGCAACCCACGAGCACGAGCGTCCTCGACTTCGAGGCGACGGACACCGGCTCGCGCGTGCGGATCACCACGACGTTCCCGGACGCCGCGGCCCTCGAGACCCTGCTCGCGATGGGCATGGAGCAGGGCTACACCGAGGCGTTCGGGCAACTCGACCGGGTGCTGGCCGACCTCCGGGAGTACGCGCTCGGCAAGGGCGTCGTCACCGACGTCCTCGACGACACCCACGTGCGGTTCACCCGCGCGTTCGATGCGCCGCGGCACGCGATCTGGCGAGCCCACACCGAGCCGGACCTGATGCGCCGGTGGCTGCTCGGCCCGGACGGCTGGGAGATGACCGTCTGCGAGAACGACCTCCGGCCGGGCGGACGCCACCGTCAGGCGTGGGCGCCCGTCGGGGACACCGAGGGTGCGCCGTTCGGGTTCGAGGGCGAGAACGCCGTCGTCCAGCCGGAGCGGCGACTGGTCAGCACCGAGACGATGACCGGGGCGCCCTACCCGCCGAACACGAACGACCTCACGCTGGACGAGGTCGACGGCGCGACGCTCCTGACCCTGCTCGTCACCTACCCGAGCGTCGAGCAGCGGGACGCGATCCTCGCCACCGGCATGACCGATGGCATGGAGGCGAGCTACCAGCGCCTGGAGCGCGAGGTGCTCGCGACCGCGTGACCGGTCGCGTCGCGAGGTGACCAGCTGACGGCCGGGAGGCCCGTGGCGGCCGCGCCACGGGCCTCCCGGCCGTCGGTGGGTCGCGTCGGGCGCGGGCCCGCTCGCGAGTCTCGGCCGGGCCGCGCGCGTCAGTCCTGCGTCGTCGGCTCGTAGCGCCGGGCACCGCCGCGCACGCCGGCGAACCGGTACGGCGCGGTGGTGACCCGTGGGCGTTCGGTGTCCTCGCTCGTCGCGGCACCCGCGGCGTGGAGCTCCCGGTACGCGTCGACCGTCAGCGGGACGCGGGCCTCGAGGAGCGACCGGACCCGGCCCTCCCGACGGTGCGCCCGGTACCCCGGCCGGACGATGCCGGTCAGGAGCTCGCCGACGCTGCCGGAGCCGTAGCTGAACATCGCGATGCGCTGCCCGTCGAGCTCGTCGTCGAGGTCGAGCAGGGCCGCGAGGGCGATCCAGATCGACGCCGTGTAGGTGTTGCCGGTCTGCTTGTTGTACGTGAAGCCGAGGGCGAGCTCGGCGTCGTCGAACGGCTGTCCGACGTGCTGCGCGAGCTTTCGGTGCGCCTTGATCGCCATCTTCGTGAAGGGCTGGTGGTGGACCCAGCGCACGATGTCCTCGTAGCCGGGTCCGCCCTGCGCGACGAGGTCGTCCCACGCCCCGACGAACGCGTCGA
Source organism: Curtobacterium luteum (assembly GCF_001475545.1). Lineage (GTDB taxonomy): Bacteria > Actinomycetota > Actinomycetes > Actinomycetales > Microbacteriaceae > Curtobacterium > Curtobacterium luteum_A. Next base: position 13,919 of record NZ_LDQC01000071.1, read on the forward strand.
CGTAGGCGGTCACGGACAGCCGGCCGTCGACGAGCGCGGTGGAGCGGTCGTTCGGCCGCCAGAAGTCGTCGACGTCGGCGGTGAACACGCCGGCGGCCGGTTCGATCTCGATGAGGTCGGGGTCCGCGGTCACGAGCACCGCCGCGGCACCCGCGCCCTGGGTGGGCTCGGCCGCGGTGTCCACGTCGTACCGTGCGACGTCGGCCGCGATGACGAGCACCCGCTCGTGCGGGGCACGTGCGACGATGCCGAGAGCGAGTTGCACAGCGGCGGTCCCGCCGTAGCAGGCCTGCTTCAGCTCGACGACCCGGACGGACTGCGGCAGCCCGAGGAGGCCGTGCACGAACACGCCGGCGGCCTTCGACTGGTCGACGCCGGACTCGGTGGCGAACAGCACGGTCCGGATGCCCTCGACGCCGTGGCGGTCGATGATCTCCTTCGCGGCCGCCGCCCCCATGGTCACGATGTCCTCGTCGGGTGCCGGCACGCTGAACGCGTCCTGCCCGATGCCGACGTGGTACTTCGCCGGGTCGACGCCGAGGCGCTCGGCGAGGTCGTCGAGCTCCAGGACGTGGTGTCCGGTCGCGATCGCGATGTCGTGGATGCCGATGGCGGTCATGCTGCACCTCCTGCTGCCGCGCCACGTCGTTCCATCGCGACGTGCGCTGCCATGAGTTCTCCCGGGTTCGTCTGCGCCGCGAGGAGCGACAGCTCCCCGCACAGCACCGTCGCCGCGCACAGGGCGGCCAGGCGGCGGGCGTTCTCCCCGGGTGCGCGGTCCTCGCGGCAGCCGAGCCGCACGAGGGCGTCCTCGACCACCGGCAGGTCCCCGCCCTTCCCGTTGCCGACCGTGCCGACGATGAGGTGCGGCAGTGAGGTCGCGAAGTACAGGTCGTCGCCGCGGACCTCCGCGGACGTGATGCCCTGGGACCCCTCGACGATGTTCGCCGCGTCCTGGCCGGTGGCGAGGTAGAACCCGAGGAGCATGTTGGCGTAGTGGGCGTTCGCGGAGCGCAGGGCACCGGCGATCGTGGAGCCCACGAGGTTCTTCGCGACGTTCAGTTCGGCGATCCGCTCGGGCGTGGAGCGCAGGCGCTTCGCGACGACCTCCCCCGGGATGACGATCTCGGCGATGGTGTTCCGGCCGCGGCCCCGGATGCCGTTCACCGCGGTGGCCTTCTTGTCGGTGCAGAAGTTGCCCGAGATGCTGACGTACCGGAGGCCCGGCTCCCACGCCAGGATCGCGGGCAGGAGCTTGTCGGCCGCCTGCGTGACCATGTTGTGGCCCGAAGCGTCCCCCGTGGTGAACGCGAACCGCAGGAACAGGAGGTCGCCGACGATCTCGGGGTGCACCTCGATGAGCTTCGCGAACCGGCTCTGTCCCGTCACGAGGGCCTCGAGCTCGTCCTGGCGCGCGAGGATCCGGCCGGCCGCGACGTGTGCGGCAGCCGCGCTGGACGCCCGGACGACGACGGACCGGGTCATGCGCTCGTCCACGACGGTCGCGACGATGCCGCCCTCGACCATCCGGGAGATGCGCGCTCCGCGGCCGACGGACGGCCAGAGCGGCGACTCGTACGTCGCGAGGGGCACCTCGTGCTCACCCTCGACCGCGTTGCCGCTCACGCGGATCGGTCCGACCCACTTGGTCGGGATCGGGGTCGTCAGGCCGGCCGGCGAGGCGGTCGGACCAGTCGGGTCAGTCATCGAGGTCTCCTTCGGGCGCCTGCACCGCGACGCTGAGGTGCCTGATGTCGTGCGCCTCCCAGGCGCGGTGGATGGCGGTGAGGTCGGTCTCCGCCGGGACGAGTGCGATGCCGCAGTCGCCGCCGCCGGCTCCGGACGGCTTCGCCGCCCCGCCGGCATGCTCGACGACGTCGCACAGGGTGGCCAGGCGCTCGGTCTCGATCTGCGACCCGACGGATGCGCCGAGGCGCTGCAGCAGGACGCGGGCGCGGCGGAGCGCGTCGAGCGTCTGCTCGGCGTCGCCGGCCTGGAGGCCCGTGGTCAGGTCGTCGACACAGGCGCGGCTCTCGTCGAGGAACGCCTGGTAGCTCCCGTTGCGGTGCTCCCGTACGACGCTGACGAGCTTCGTCGTCGACGCGGGCGAGCCGGTCCACCCGACGAGCAGCCGCAGGTCCGCGGGGGCCGGCAGTCGCTGCACGTCGAAGCCGCTCCAGGCGTCCGCGTCGTCGAGGATCGCCCCGACGCGCCGGTCCGCGAGGAGACCGGCGAGGCGTTCGCGGTCCGGGGCGCTGTACCGGAGCCAACCGCCGAAGGTGCTCGCGGCGAGGTCGCCGCCGGACGCCCGCGGATTGACGCGGATGGTCGCCAGCAGCGCGACACGGAACCGGTCGCGCTGCGACAGGCCGAGTCCGTAGAAGCGGTCGAGCGCCCCGACCGTCGCGACGGTCACGGCCGCGGACGAGCCGAGCCCGAACTTCCGACCGCTCGCGTCGTCGAGCTGGCTCTGGATCCGGAGGTCGTGGAACCGCGGTGCGATCCCCCGCTCGGCCCGGAGCTTCTCGACGAGGTCGATCGTCGCCATCACGTAGTCGTACGGGTGGTGCTCCCGGTCGAGGGCGAGGCCGTCCTCGGCACGGGTCCACGTCAACGGCAGGTGGCCGTACTCCTCGGAGTGCACGCTGCCCGAGCCGTGGCCCTCGCTGACGCGTGCCGTGATGGCACGGTCGAGCGCGATGAGCACGGACGGTTGCCCGGGCTCGACGACGGCGTACTCCCCCGCGACGAACAGCTTGCCGTGGGCGCGGAACTCGATCACTCGGCGGACTCCTCGGGTCGGACGGCACCCGGCGCGGGGGCCTCCTCGTCTTCGGAGCGGACCAGGTGCGCGCCTGGTCCGGTGCCGGACTCGATGACGTCCCCGTGCCCGGCGAGCGCGGTCGCCACGGCGCCGCGGTCCTCCGGCGTCGTGAGCACGACCACGTTGGGGCCGGCGTCGGCGGTGGCGTACGCCTGCAGCCCGGCGGCACGGAGTTCCGCGACCGCGTCGAACACGGCGACGCTGCGCGCATTGAGGTAGCGGATCGGGGGGAACGCGCCCTCGATCGTGGCGTGCATGCGGAGGGCGTTGCTCTCGGTCAGCTCGCCGATGCGCGGGAAGTCGCCCGCGGCACAGGCCGTGAGCATGTCCGTGACGGTCTCGGTCGTCGAGGTCACCCATGCCGGGTAGAACGGCGACGTGGCGATGGTGCGTCGCATGGCCTCCCGGGAGCCGATCGGCTTCGGACCGGCGTCGATCGTCACCACGACCATCGCCATCGGCGGCGCGGGGATGGTCTCGGCGTACGAACCCCGGTCGTCGCCGGCGTGCCAGACCGCGACGCCGCCGGGGATCGACCGCGTCGCCGAACCGGAGCCACGACGGGCGAGCCGGGAGAGGTCGCGCTCGGAGAGGTCCAGGCCGTACGCGGCCGCTGCGGCGGTCGCGAGGGCGGCGAACCCCGAGGCGCTCGACGCCAGTCCGGCGCCGGTCGGGACCGTGTTCTCGCTGACGACCGAAGCCCGCGAGGTCGATCCGGCGAGCTCGCGCACGAGGTCCAGGAACTGCGTGACCCGCACCAGCGCACCGTCGGTCGTGACGGCACCGTTCAGCGTCAGGGTGTCGTCCGCCGTGTCCCCGACCGTGACCGTGGTGGTCGTCGGGAAGACGTCGAGCCCCATCGAGACGCTGCCGGTCGCCGGCAGCGCGAGGGCGGCGTCCGCCTTGCCCCAGTACTTGACGAGGGCGATGTTGGGGTGCGCGACGGCCGTTGCGGTGGTCATGCGCGGTCTCCGATCGTGGTGGTCCAGGTGGCTGCGGCCCCTGCGCCGCGCAGGGCGGCCGCGATGCGGGCCGCGTGGTCGTCGTCGGCGGCGAGGGCGAGGACACAGCCGCCGCGGCCTCCGCCCGTGAGCTTCGCGCCGAGGGCACCGGCCCCACGTGCCGCGGTCACGAGCCGGTCCAGTTCGGTGCTCGACACGTCGAGGCCGGCGAGCAGTCCGTGCGCGGCGTCCATGCCCGCGCCGAGGGCCTCGGCGGCGCCGTGTTCCAGGTGGGTCCGGGCACCACGGGCGAGCTCGCCGATCGAGTCGATCGTCGCGCGGACTCCGACCGGGTCGCGCTCGAGGCGGTCCCGCACGGACGCGACCGCCTCGCGCGTGTGTCCCGGGACCCCGGTGTCGGCCACGACGAAGGTGCACCGGGCGCCGGGGACGACGGGTTCGACACGACCGCCCTCGAACCAGACGGGGGCGTCCGCGACGACCCCGCGTGCGTCGAGTCCGGACGGGCGCCCGTGCGCGATGCGTTCGCACTCCTGGATGAGCTCGTGGTGGACGTCCGCGTCGAGGGTCTCGCCGAGGGCGTCGGCCACGGCCGCGGTCACGGCCGCGGCCACGGCGGCACTCGATCCCATCCCCCGGGCGGTCGGGACGTCGCTGTCGACACGGACGTGGAACCGGCGGTCGGTGACCCCGAAGTGTCGGAGCGTCGCGGTCACGGCGGTGACGGTCGGCAAGACGGCCGCGGGGGCGGTGTCGAGCGGACCCGTGTGCACGGCCGACTCCAACAGGTGCCCGGTCGCGGGGTCCGTGTCGGGGCCGCGGTCGACTCGCGCGGGGTCGGGGTCGACCGGTGTCACCGTCGCGACCACGACCGCGTCGAGGACCGGCAACACGAGTGCGGGTGCGCCGTGGACCACGGCGTGCTCCCCGATGAGGATCGTCTTGCCGTGGGAGGCGGCGCGTCCCGTGCGGCGGGTGTCGCCGGCGACGGGGGCCGCGGTGTGGTCGAGGTGGTTGCTGGTCATCGTGGGTCACGTCAGCCTAACCGTCCGTGCCCATGCGCGCGCTCGACGGCCGCCGTACCCCGTCCGGGAGCGACCTCCACGCCCGGCCCCGGACCGGCGTACGGTGATCGTCAGCATGCTGACGAAATCAGGAGGCACCCCATGAGCCCGGCACACCCGATGGACCCCACGACGCGCTCGGAGCACGACGAGCACCCCGACCGTCGGCGATGGGTCGGTCTCGTCGTCATCAGTGTCGCCGTGTCGCTGATCATCGTGGACTCGACCATCGTGAACGTCGCGGTCCCGAGCATCGTCCGCGACCTGGACATCGGCTCGACGGCGGTGCAGTGGGTGCAGGAGAGCTACACCCTGGTGTTCGCCGCGCTCCTGCTCGTGTTCGGCTCGCTCGCCGACCGGCTCGGGCGACGGCTCCTCATGGTGAGCGGCGTCGCGGTGTTCGCGGCGGCGTCGGTGCTCGCCGCGCTGGCCCCGACCGGCGAGCTGCTCGTGCTCGCCCGCATCGTCCAGGGCGTCGGCGGTGCGATGGTCCTCCCGACGACGCTGTCGCTCGTCAACGCGAACTTCACCGGTCGCGAGCGCGGCATCGCGTTCGCGGTCTGGGGGTCGACGATCGGCGGCATGGTCGCCGTCGGGCCGCTGCTCGGCGGGTGGCTCACGACGTCGTTCTCGTGGCGCTGGGCGTTCGGCATCAACATCCCGCTCGGCGTCGCCATCGTCGTGTGCGCGATCCTGTTCGTCCGCGAGTCCCGCGACGCGGTGCACGCCGGCCGGATCGACGTCGTCGGGGCGGTGCTCAGCGTCGTCACGAGCGCGTCGCTCGTGTTCGGGCTCATCGAGGGGCGGACCTACGGGTGGTGGACGAACGCCGAGCGACTCCGGATCGGCGACTGGTCGTGGCCCGGCCCGCTCTCCCCCATCCCGTACGCGTTCGCGCTCACCGTGGTCGCCGGCGTGCTGTTCGTGCTGTGGACGCTGCGACGCCAGCGAGCCGGTCGCTCGACGCTCATCGCCCTCGACCTGTTCGGCATCGCGTCCTTCCGGGGCGGCTCGGTCGCGGCGCTCATCGTGTCGCTCGGCGAGTTCGGCATCATCTTGTCGCTCCCGCTCTGGCTGCAGAACGTGCTCGGCTACTCCGCGCTCCAGACCGGGTTCGTGCTGCTCGCCCTCGCCGTCGGGTCCTTCGTCGCGAGCGGGTTCGCCGCGACGGCCGGTCAGCGCATCGGTGCACTCCGGATCGTCCGGCTCGGCATCGGCGCGGAGATCGTCGGCGTCGCCGCGGTCGGGTTCGTCGTCTCGTCGTCGACCCCGTGGTGGGCGATCGTTCCGTGCCTGTTCGTGTACGGCTTCGGCGTCGGTCTCGCCACCGCTCAGCTCACCGGGGTGGTGCTCCAGGACGTCCCGGTCGAGCGGAGCGGTGAGGCCTCGGGTGCGCAGAGCACCGCGCGGCAGATCGGGTCCGCGCTCGGCATCGCGGTGCTCGGCACCGTGCTCTTCACCTCGACGAACACGCTGCTCGAGCACCGTCTGGAGGACGCCGGCACCCCGTCCGCGACCGCGACGCAGGTGGCCGACGCGGTCGTGACGTCCTCGGGTGGCGCGATCGCCGGACTCCGCGAGCAGGACCCCTCGGCGGCGGACGTCGCAGCGGGAGCGTTCAGCGACGGGACCCGCGCGGCGGCGTGGTCGGCCGCCGGCTTCCTCGTGCTCGGCCTGGCGGCGACGCTGCGGCTGCGGAGTCGGCGCGAGGACGTCGACGCGACCGCGCCCGATGGCGCGTCCGCAACCGCCGTCGCGACCGATTGACGGACGGGAGGCGCGGGGCGGCCCCGCCCCGCGCCTCCCGTCGGTCGCTTCCGCCCGTACCAAGTGGGTTGTGCACAACTGAGTTGCGTGCAACGATAGCTGCATGCCCGTGACCGACGAGATGGTGTGCTTCTCGCTCTACGCCGCCTCCCGCGCGACGACCCAGGCGTACCGCACCATGCTCGAGCCCTGGGGCCTGACCTACCCGCAGTACCTCGTGCTCGTGACCCTCTGGATCGAGGGCGACCAGTCCGTGTCGTCCCTCGGCGACCACCTCCAGCTCGACTCCGGCACGCTGTCCCCGCTCCTGCGCCGCATGGAACAGGCGGACCTCGTCCGCCGCGAACGCCGGAGCACCGACGAGCGCGTCGTCACCGTGACGCTCGGGGACCGCGGGCGCTCGATCCGGCCCGAACTCGCGCACGTCCCCGCCCGCATCGCGCAGGGCATGGGGCTGCCGGACGAGCGTGCCGCACTCGAGCTCATCGGCACGCTCCAGCGCCTCACGGACACCATGCACGCCGCTGCCGAGTCCCGGGCGGACGATCCCGCCGCCACGGCCCGGCATCAGCACTGACCCCCACGAAGGAAGGAACCCCATGGAAGCCCTCTACACCGCCGAGGCCCTCTCCACCGGTGCCGGCCGCGACGGCCGCGTCGCGACCAGCGACGGCTCGTTCACGCTCGACCTCGCGATCCCGAAGGAGATGGGCGGCTCGGGCGCCGGCACGAACCCCGAGCAGCTGTTCGCCGCCGGGTACGCCGCCTGCTTCCACTCGGCACTGCAGGGTGTCGCCCGTGCACAGAAGGTGAAGATCACCGACTCGTCCGTCGGCGGACGCGTGCAGATCGGCCCGAACGGGGACGGTGGCTACCAGCTCGCCGTGCTGCTCGAGGTCGTCCTGCCCGGACTCGAGCACGACCAGGCCCAAGCCCTCGCGGACGCCGCACACCAGGTCTGCCCGTACTCGAACGCCACCCGCGGCAACATCGACGTCACCATCACCGTCTCGGAGGACTAGTCCATGAGCACCACCCCCACCACCATGCGCGCCGTCGTCCACCACGAGTTCGGCGAGCCCGCCGACGTGCTGACCGCGGAGGAGCGCCCGGTCCCCACCCCGGGCGCCGGCGAGGTACTCGTCCGCACGGTCCTCTCCCCCATCCACAACCACGACCTGTGGACCGTCCGCGGCACCTACGGCTTCAAGCCCGAGCTCCCCGCGGCCTCCGGCACCGAAGCGCTCGGTGTCGTCGAGGCCCTCGGCGAGGGCGTCACGAACCTCTCGGTCGGCCAGCGCGTCGCCGGCGGGACCTTCGGCGTCTGGGCCGAGTACTACGTCGCGAACGCCGCCGGCCTCGTGCCGGTGCCGGACACGATGACCGACGAGGACGCTGCACAGCTCGTCTCGATGCCGTTCAGCGCCATCAGCCTGCTCCACTCGCTCGACCTGCACGAGGGCGACTGGCTCATCCAGAACGCCGCGAACGGCGCAGTCGGCCGCATGGTCGCGCAGCTCGGCAAGGCCCGCGGCATCAACGTCGTCGGGCTGGTCCGCCGCGCCGCCGGTGTCGAGGAGCTCCGCGAGCAGGGCATCGAACGCATCGTCGCGACCGACGCGGACGACTGGCAGGACCAGGTCCGCGCGATCACGGGCGGCGCCCCGATCATCGCGGGCGTCGAGTCCGTCGGCGGGAAGGCCGCCGGCGACATCGCCTCCGTGATGGGCGAGAACGGCACCCTCGTCGTCTTCGGCGCGATGGCATCCCCCACCCTGGAGATCCCGTCGGGCAAGGTCATCTTCGGTCAGCTCACGGTCAAGGGCTTCTGGGGCGCGGTCGTCAGCAAGACCATGGACGCGCCGCTCAAGCAGCAGCTCTTCGGCGAGCTCATCTCGCGCGTGCTCGACGGCTCGCTGACCCTCCCGGTCTCCGAGGTCTTCCCCTTCGAGGAGGCACGCGCCGCGGCGCGTGCCAGCGACACCGCCGGCCGCGTCGGCAAGGTGCTCCTGCGCCCGTAGCGCACGCAGCCGACGGACGGGAGGCTCGTGGCGGATCCGCCACGGGCCTCCCGTCCGTTCAGGGCACCGCCATCAGAGCACGTCTCTCAGGGCACCGACCGTCAGCCGCCGAAGGCCGAGACCTCCTCGGGCAGCGGCTCGTCCATCGCCGTCCGGAGCGCCCGCATCCCGGCGACCACGACCGCGCGGTCCGCCTCGGGGACACGCTCCAACACCTCGGCGAGTTCACGCCGACGTCGTTCGCTCACCTCGTCGACGAGCGCTCGACCCTGGTCGGTCGCCGCGACGAGCACCTCGCGCCGGTTCGACGGCCCAGGGCGACGTTCCACCCACCCGCCAGCCACGAGCCGGTCGACGTTGCGGGTCAGCGTGGAGGGCTCGACCGCCAGACGGTCGGCGAGGTCACCGGCGCGGGTCGGCCCGAGGGTGCTGACGAGCACGATGAGGCGGAACTGCGGCACCGTGACGTGCTCCAGTGCCGTCGTCAGCGACCGTGCAACGACGCCGAGCAATCCGCGGGACGCTGCGAGGACTTCATCGAGGTCGGCCATGCCGTCCATCCTCGCAGTCCGTCACATGGCCTCCTTGATGCCGCGGCGGACGAGCCAGGCATTGACCGGGTAGGCGCACACGAAGCCGGCCACCATCGCGAGCTGCATCGCCACCCAGAACTCCGGCGAGAAGACACTCGCCCGCCCGCCGAAGAGCGCGGGGAACACCACGAGCTGCCACACGGCCATGAGCCCGTACATGCCGATCTGCCACGCGACGATGCTGAGCGTGTCGGCCTTGAGCGCGGCGACGAGCCCGGCACGGACTCCCAGGCCGCGCATCGGGGCGATCGCGAAGTACTGGAACCCGATGCCGAGCAGGTAGGCGAGCACGAAGTCCACCACCCAACCGGCGATCATGCGGTCCTGGTACAGCGAGCCGAGCCCGACGAGCGCGCCGAGGGCGGGGAACCAGGCGAGTCCGAACTCACCGACCAGGTCGCCGAGGGCACATCCCGCGCCACAGTGGCTCGTGTCGATCGCCGTACCGGCCCACCGGCCGTGGTCCGGCGCGGTCGCCCTCCCGCGTCGGAGGTAGAACACCAGCCAGACGACGCTGCCGAACAGCATCGTCAGCGGCCAGACGAACGCCATCACGCGCATGTGCGGCGGGTGCCGGACGACGTCGACGGCGACGAACAGGGCGCAGCCGACCGCGACGACCAGCAGTACGGCGCAGACCGTGGTGAGCACGGCGGGGAACGACGGGACACCGAGCTCGACCACGTCAGCTCCTCGACTTGTACGGGTACAACGACGGGTCGAGCCTACGGTCGGCTCGACCCGTCGTTCCCAGCCGGGTGGAAGACGGACGGGAGGCGCGGTGCCAGATGGCACCGCGCCTCCCGTCCGTCGGTTGCTCAGCCCAGCGTGATCAGGCGCGCGACCGCTTCTTGTCGACCACGAAGATGTTGCCGGTCGTGACGCCCTCCTCGACCTCTTCGAGGGTGCGGCCGCGGCTCTCCGGCACGAACTTCCAGATGAAGAGCAGCGCCAGGACGCCGACGATCGCGAAGCCGAAGAACGTCCCCGTGATGCCGGTCGCCGCCACGATCGTCGGGAAGTACAGCCCGAGGAACGCGTTCGCGATCCAGAGGCAGAACACCGAGATGCCCATGCCGAGCGCGCGGATCTGCGTCGGGAAGATCTCGGACAGGATCACCCACGTCGCGATGTTGAGGAACGTCTGCATCGAGCCGACGAACGCGACGACGAGGAAGAGGATGACCCATGGGCGAGCCGGGTTGCCCTGGACCAGGGTCATCGATGCGATCCCGATGAGGAAGTGGCACAGCGTCGTCAACGAGTAGCCGAGGATGAGCGTGGTCCGACGGTTGATGCGCTCCATGTTGGCGATGGCGATGAAACCGCCGACCACGGCGATCACGCCGGGCGCGATGTTGGCGATGAGGGCAGCCTGCTGCTCGAAGCCGGACTCGATGAGGACGGTCTGGCCGTAGTACATGATCGAGTTGATGCCGGTGAGCTGCTGGGCGACGCCGATGCCCGCCCCGATGAGCACGATCCGGATCAGCCACTTGTTGCCGAGGAGCGTTCGCCAGCCGCTCTGCCGCTCGACCTTCGCCTCGAGCTCGTTCGTCCGCTTGATGTCCTCGAGCTCGGCCGTCGCGCGCTCCTTCGACCGGATCTGCCCGAGTACCTCGAGCGCCTCGTCGTTGCGCCCCTTCGACGCGAGCCACCGCGGCGACTCCGGCACCCGGAGCATGCCGACGAAGAGCGCGATCGCCGGGAGGGCGCAGACGGCGAGCATGACGCGCCAGACGCCACCGCCCTCACCCCAGAGGCTGCCGATGATCGCGTTCACCACGAAGGCGGCGAGCTGGCCGATCACGATCATGAGTTCGTTGCGACCGGACAGCGACCCGCGGATCTCGTACGGCGCGAGCTCGGCGAGGAACACCGGGACGACGGTCGATGCACCACCCACCGCGAGACCGAGCAGCACGCGGCCGACGACGATCACCCCGAAGGACGGGGCGAAGACGCAGATGAGCGTGCCGACGAAGAACGTGACGGCGAGCAGGATGATCGTCTTGCGGCGACCCCACCCGTCGGCGACACGACCACCGAGCATGGCGCCGACCGCCGCGCCGAACAGCAGCGAGCTCGTGACGACGCCCTCGGTGAAGTTCGTGAGGCCGAGCTCGGCCTTCATCGGGTTCAGCGCACCGTTGATGACGCCGGTGTCGTACCCGAAGAGCAGGCCGCCGAACGTGGCGACGAGAGCCAGCACGCCGAGCCGGCGGCGGTGCGGCCCCGTGCCGACCGGGGGCAGTGCGACAGACGGTGCTGTCGGCTTGATGTCGACCATGCGGTGACTCCTTCGTCCGTGATCGCGCTTCATCGCGTGGACCGATCGTAACCGGAAACCATGTCCTGTCAATCGGTCATACGGTCGTTCGGCAGGTTGGATCGCTCCAGGAAACCCCTGGTCAACGTCGAGCGGTGAGAACCATCAATCGTCGTCGTGGTCGTGCGGCGATGGCTCGTCGCCCAGGACGTCCCCCAGGGACGCCATCCCGGCGCCGTGGTCCGTGTAGCGCCGGACCGTCCGGCGGGCGGCAGCGCTCGCAGCCCCGGCGAGCTTCGGATCGCGACGAGCGGCGTCGGCGACGCGGCCCGCGTGCCCGGCGGTCGACAGCAGGACGTTCGCGAGCGCCCGCGCACCACCCTGCTCCGGGACCCCGGCGATCGACCACGCCGACCGCACCTGCTCGTCCGGGCTGACGCCGCGGCGGGTCCCCATCCGGTGCCAGTCCGACAGGGCGCCCTCGGTCCGGTCCGCGGCACGGGCGGACTCGTCGGACCGGCGGCGAGCGGCGTCCCGGACGGCGTCGTCGGCCAGGGCGTCGCGCGCAGCGATCGAGTCGGCACGTGCACGGGCCGCCGCGTCGTCCCCGCCCGACTCCGCGATGCGGGCGGCGTGGGCTGCTGCTGCGGCGGCGAGGATCTCCGAACGGTCCATGCCGACGACGCTAACGCCTGCGGCCGACAGCGCACGACCGGTTCGCATGCACGGTCTCCCCCGGTTAGCATCGCGCGGGAGGGGGAACACGATGAGGACTGCACCGAGGACCGTCGCCACGCTGGGGTTCGTGACGATCGGCATCGTCGCGTTGGGCGGCTGCAGCCTGCTCCGCGGCCCCGAACCGGTACCGGTGCCGACCCGCTCGGATGCGTCGGAGAGCGCGTCCCCGAAGCCGACTCCGACACCTGACGAGTCGTCCGCCGAGGCACTGCTGGAAGCATCGGCGCACCCGCGGACACCCACCCCGGAGCCGACCGAAGCCGCCGCGCCCGCACCGACACTGAGCCGCATCGCCGCCGGGACGGTCGTCGCGGAGGGGAACGTCGCGTCGCCCCTCGGGAGCGTGCACTTCCACTTCCGGATGGTGTCGGACGGCGACGACACCTTCTCGGCGCAGTACTCCGGCTTCACGTCGACCCTGCCCGTCCCGGTGTCCGTGTCCCTGTTCGAGAAACCACGGGCGGTCGGCGACGGCCTCACCTACCGGGGCGTCGGGGACCACCAGCTCGGCGGCGCGACCGCGGCCCCGGGGTCCTCGGCGACCGTGCCGCTCGACGGTTCGGGTGTCGACCCGTCCGGACTCACGACACTCGTCACCTACTCGTCCGCCGGCCCCGACGCCGCGGTGCCGATCGAACTCGGCCCCGGCAAGGTGCTCGCCGTGACGACGGTCCGGTGGTCGGTGCCCGCCAGGACCACGAACGTGCGACCGGTCGACAGCGGCACGCGGGCGAACGCGGCCGGGAAGGTCACGGCGACGACCGCGAGCGGCACCCCGAAGTCGTACGTCGTGGCACCCGACGACCTCATCGGGGACGTCGCCGCCCGGTTCGGGATCAGTGTCCGCGCCCTCGTGTGGTTGAACGAGGGCGTGCAGGTGTTCGGCGACGACCAGTACCTCTACGAGGGGACGACCCTCAACCTCGACCCGCTGGCTCGCTGACCCGCTCCGCGCCCAGATGACGGACGGGAGGCCCGTGGCGCTGGCTCTTATACACATATGACGCTGCCGACGAATAGGGAGGTGTATGACTAGGAGGGGGACGTAGCCATAGAGAAACACCACAACAACGAGAGAGGTAGAAAGCGACGTAGAAACCTATACATAACAAATACAGCCGACA
>NZ_LDQC01000072.1 GCF_001475545.1 Curtobacterium luteum
GGGTTTTCTGCGTTCCAGGGCGTGTCTGCCGCCGGTAGGCTGGTGCCGTCATGACTGCACCGTTCACCACTGCCACCGGCTCCGACGTCCGTGTCCGTTTCTGCCCCAGCCCGACCGGGACGCCCCACGTGGGTCTGATCCGGACGGCGCTGTTCAACTGGGCGTACGCGCGCCACACGGGCGGCAAGCTCGTGTTCCGCATCGAGGACACCGATGCCGCGCGGGACAGCGAAGAGTCCTACGAGCAGATCCTCGAGGCGCTGCGTTGGCTGCGGCTCGACTGGGACGAGGGCGTCGACGTCGGCGGTCCGCACGGTCCCTACCGGCAGTCGCAGCGCTCGGACGTCTACGAGGACGTCATCGCGAAGCTCCGGGCCTCGGGACACGTGTACGAGTCGTTCGTCACGCCGGAGGAGATGGAGGCGCGGAACAAGGCGGCTGGACGTGACCCCAAGCAGGGCTACGACAACCACGAGCGCGACCTCACGGACGAGCAGCGTCAGGCGTTCCGTGACGAGGGGCGTCAGCCGGCGCTCCGGCTCCGGGTACCCGACCGTGACCTCTCGTTCGACGACCTCGTGCGCGGGGAGATCACGTTCAAGCAGGGGACGTTCCCGGACTTCGTGGTGGTGCGCCCGAACGGCAAGCCGCTGTACACGTTCACGAACCCGGTGGACGACGCCCTGATGGGCATCACGCACGTGCTCCGCGGTGAGGACCTGCTGTCGTCGACGCCGCGGCAGATCGCCCTGTACGAGGCGCTGTACGAGATCGGTCTGGCGGAGTCCATCCCGGTGTTCGGTCACCTGCCGTACGTGATGGGTGAGGGCAACAAGAAGCTGTCGAAGCGTGACCCGGAGTCGAACCTGTTCCACCACCGGGCGAACGGCATGGTCCCCGAGGGTCTGGTGAACTACCTCGCGCTCCTCGGCTGGTCGATCGGCCCGGACCGCGATGTGTTCTCGGTGGACGAGATGGTCGCGGCGTTCGACGTGACCGACGTGAACCCGAACCCGGCGCGCTTCGACCAGAAGAAGGCCGAAGCGATCAACGGTGACCACATCCGCCTGCTCGCCCCGGAGGACTTCCGGGACCGGCTGCTGCCGTACCTGACGGACTTCGTGGCGTCACCGCCCACGGCAGAGCAGGAGCGCGTGCTCACGGCTGCGGCGCCGCTCGTGCAGGAGCGCATGCAGGTGCTGAGCGAGGCCCCGGCGATGCTGGGGTTCCTGTTCACGGCGGACGACGACCTGGTGGTCGAGGACGACGCTGCTGCGACGCTCAAGGACGACGCCGGGACCGTGTTGGCGACCAGCATCGAGGCGCTCGAGGCGCTCGGGCAGTGGGAGTCCGGGGCGATCGAGGCGGCCCTGCGCGCAGCACTCATCGACGGTCTCGGGTTGAAGCCCCGGCTGGCGTTCGGGCCCCTGCGGGTCGCGGTGTCCGGCCGTCGGATCTCCCCGCCGCTCTTCGAATCGATGGAGATCCTCGGCAAGGACTCCACGCTGGCCCGCCTCCGCGCGCTCGCGGCCCGCTGACGGCCGTGGCCGACCCCGAGGGCACGACGGCCGCAGCCGGTACGAGCGCACCGGACGACGCGGTGCTCACCGTCGACGTCGCCGTCATCGGCGCGGGGCCGGCGGGCCTCAGTACCGCGCTCAACCTGGTGCGCGCGCGGCGGACCGTGCTGCTCGTCGATGCGAACCGTCCGCGGAACGCCGCGACGCTGCGGTCGCACGGTTTCCTGACGCGGGACGGGGTGTCGCCGCTCGAGCTCCGGAAGCTCGGGCGCGCCGAGGTCGAGTCCTACCCGGAGGCGACCGTCGTGCAGGCGGTCGTCGACGAGGTCGCGGCGGACGGCGACCGGTGGCGCGTGCACGGTGGGTGGCGGGGGACCGAAGTGACCGCTTCCGCGCGCGCCGTCGTGGTGGCGACGGGGCTCCGTGAGGAGTTCCCTGCACTGCCG
Source organism: Curtobacterium luteum (assembly GCF_001475545.1). Lineage (GTDB taxonomy): Bacteria > Actinomycetota > Actinomycetes > Actinomycetales > Microbacteriaceae > Curtobacterium > Curtobacterium luteum_A. The sequence continues at coordinate 1,967 of NZ_LDQC01000072.1, forward strand.
ATGCTGCGGGCGTTCTACGGCACGTCCGTGCACAGCTGCGTCGAGTGCGACGGGTACGAGAAGGCGGGCGAGCCACTGGCGTTCGTGTGCGAGACGCCCGACGTGGTCGACCGGGCGCTGTTCCTCGCAGCGTGGACCGACGACCTCATCGTGTACACGAACGGTGCCGCGACGCTCGACGACGCCGGCCGTGCGCGGCTCGCGGCGGCCGGGGTGCGGGTCGACGAGCGGGAGGTCGCGGACCTCGAGGGCGATCGGTCCGGCATGACCGGCGTCCGGCTCGTTGACGGGCACGTCGAGCCACGCTCGGGTGGGTTCGTCCGGCCGGTCTGGCAGGTCGACACCGATTGGCTCCGGGCTGACGTCGATCGGGACGCCGAGGGGCTGCTCGTCGTGGACGGCGTCGGACGAACGGGCGTGCCGGGCATCTACGCCGTGGGCGACGTGACGCCGCCGGGGCCGGAACAGCTCATCGTTGCGGCCGGTCACGGGGCCCGGACGGCCTCCGCGGTGCACCGGGACCTCATCGGTGGTCTCACGGACGTCCGGGATGCTGTACAGTAGTTGATCGTGCCCCGGGCGACCGGGACACGGGGCCGCGAGGCCTCTTGGGGTATGGTGTAATTGGCAACACAGCGGTTTCTGGTACCGTCGTTCTTGGTTCGAGTCCAGGTACCCCAGCCATCATCGTGAACAGGCCCCCGACGGAAGTCGGGGGCCTGTTGCGTTTCCGGGCGACGTTCGGACGACATGCCCGGCGGGCGGCGGTCCGGACGGCCGTCGCGGACGACACGCCCGATCGTCGTGTCACCGGCGGATCTCCTCGCGAGGATCGGGAGCGCCGGCCGCTCGGGGGCCGGCTGCTCGGGCGCCGGCCGCCTGAGCGCCTGACCGCCCGCCGATCGGTGCCTCCCGCCGCTGTCCGCTCGTCGAGGTGCAGCGCGCGGGCACCGCGCGCGTGCGCGTGCGCTGCTGCGGACGCCGCCCCCGCGCGCCGTCACGCCGCCTGCGGGGAACCGCAGACCGTCGCAGCGGTGAACTGCCGGGGGAAGCGGCCTGAACGGCACGATCTGCCGCCGCTCGGGCGGGACAGGCGTCCGGTCCGCAACCGCGGACCGCGAGGGAGCGCGTCCGCGATCTGCGGACCTGTGCGGGCGCACAGCGACCACCCCCGGCCGTGGGGCGGGGCCGCCGGGCCGCGCCGCGCCTCCAGGCGGTTGCGGGGAACCGCACGACGAGAGCCGAGCCGTCCTCGGCGCCTCGTCCTGGCCCTAGCGTCACAGGGTCGCCGCGTGTCCGCAGGCGACGTCCGAGAACGACAGGGGAGTCCTCGTGCCCGCAACCGTGACGACCAGCAGCGCGCCGTGGAGCCACGTGCCCGTGGTCCCGGCCGCCGCCGACCACTCGGTCCTGGACCGGTGGGACCGCGTCGTGGCGGCCCACGGCGACGCTCCGGCGCTGATCCTGCCCGAGGAGGAACGGAGCTACGCCCAGGTCGACCGTGCGGTCCGCGCGCTCGGCGGTGAGCTCCGCCGAGCCCTGCGTCCGGACGACCACGGTGGAGCCGGCGTCGGTGCGGAGCGTGCCGGTGCCCCGCGTCCGGTCGGGGTGATGGCGGGACAGACCGCGGACACGATCGTGGCCGTGCTCGCCCTCGTGGCGGCCGGACGCACCGTGGTGGTGCTCGACGACCACCTCCCGGCGGCCCGGCTCGCGCACGTCGTGCGACTCGCGGACGTCCAGGAGGTCGTCGCATCGCCCGCGTACCGGGAACAGGCCGCCGCAGCGCTCGACGGGGCCGGAGCGGACGCCGGGCGCGTGCACGACCTCTCGACGCTGCAGGACCGCGCTGACGCCGCCGACGCCGACGGGGAGGACGCCGAGGTCGTCGGCGACACGCGTCCCGTGCGGCCGGGCGGCTCCGACCCGCTCGTCATCGTCTTCACCTCCGGCTCGACCGGCCTGCCGAAGGGCGTCGTGGTCACCCACCGCCAGCAGGTGCGCGACGCCGAAGCCGATGCGCGCTCGCTGGGCTTCGGCCCGGGGGACCGGCTCGCCATCGCGGCGCCGCTGTCCTTCACCGCCGGACTCATGTACGCCCTGGCGGCGCTCATGAACGCGTGCGCCGTGGTGGCGCTCGAGCCCCGGGACCGCGGTGTCGAGGGCACGCTCGACGACCTCGCGGCCCACGGCGCGACGACCGTGCTCTGCACACCCCACCTGCTGCGGTCGGTCACAGGTGCCGTCGCCGGCTCCGGCCGCGGAGCGCGACCCGGGCTGACCGGACTCCGGCTGGTCGTCACGGTCGGCGAGCCGATCACCGGCACCGACGTCGCCGCGACCCGGCCGCACCTCGGCCCCCACACGGTCCTCGTGAACGGGTTCGGGGCGAGCGAACTCGCGAGCGTGGCGTTCTGCCCGGTCCTCCCGGACGACCCGGTCCCGGACGGCGTCGTCCCCGCGGGATGGCCCATCGAGAGCAAGACCATCCGCATCGTGCGCGAGGACGGCACGGAGGCGAGCCCGGGCGAGACCGGGGAGCTCGTGGTCGTCTCGGACGGGGTCACCACCGGCTACTGGGGCGCACCGGACCAGACCGCGGCGCACCTCGGTGCCGACGCGGACGGCACCCCGAGCTGGCGACACGGCGACCTCGCGAAGGTGGACGAGGCCGGCCGGCTGGTCCTGCTCGGACGGGCGGACGACGCCGTGAAGGTCCGCGGGTACCTCGTCGAGCCCTCCGAGGTCGAGGCGGCACTCCGCGCCGTCCCAGAGGTGCGGGACGTCGTCGTGACGGCGCTCGTCGCCCCGCCCGCGGCGACCCGGCTCGTCGCCTACGTGGTGCCCCGACCCGGCCACCGCACGCCGGCGCCCGCCGCGCTGCGGAAGGCGCTCCGCGGCAGCCTGCCCGAGTACATGGTCCCCGCGGCGATCGTCCCGCTGACCGAGCTGCCACGGAACGAGCGCGGCAAGGTCGACCGCTCGGCACTGCCGGGTGCACCATCCGTCGAGGCCGAGATGACCGAGGGCGCGTACGACCAGTGGGAGCTCGTCGTCGGGCAGATCTGGTCCGAGGTGCTCGGGCTGCCGGGCGTGCCCCTCGACGAGGACTTCACCGCCCTGGGTGGCGACTCGCTCTCCGCGGAGGAGATGCTCGCCGTGGTGGGGGAGCGGCTCGGGGTCGTCCTGCGGTCCGCGGAGCTGCTCGAGCACCCGACACTGCGGCAGTTCGCGCGGCGGGTCCGTGGCGGCACGAGCGCGCTGCCGAGCCACCCGGACGTGGTCAAGGTCTCCTCGGCGCGCACTGCTGGTCGGCCACCGGTGTTCTGCTTCGCGGGCGGCGGCGCGCTCGCGCTGACCTTCCTGCCGCTGTCCCGCCACCTCGGCGACCACGACGTGTACGCCTTCCAGCAGCACGGCCTGGAACGTCGCGGCGTGCCCGACTGGAGCATCGAACGGAGCGCCCGGCGCTACCTGGCGCTCATGCGTGTCGTGCAGCCGCGCGGGCCGTACCTGCTCGTCGGGCACTCGCTCGGCGGCCTCGTCGCCCTCGAGGTGGCGCGGCTGCTCGAGGAGAACGGCGAGCACGTCGAACACCTCGCGCTGCTCGACACGTACCTGCCGCGGACGAAGAGCGAGCAGGCGCGACTGCTGTTCAGCCGGATGGAGCCGCGTCCGCCGCGGAACCCCGCGCTCGCCGCGCTCCGCGCCGGCGCCGACCGGGTCGCGAAGCGCATCATGCCCGCGGGCGTGCCCTACGGCGCCCTGGCGGCGAAGCGTTTCCGGGCCTACACCGCCGGCGTGCTGCGCTTCGGCGGGCAGGACGACTTCGACGCCTTCTTCGACCAGGCCGAGATCGTCACCCGGCGACACCACCCGACCCCGTTCCGTGGCCGCTCCACCTACGTGCTCGCGGACGCCAACCCGGACGCCGACGGCTGGAGCCGCTACCTCGTCGGCGAGACCGAGACGGTGCGGATGGCGTGCGAGCACACGTCGTTGCTCCGCGAACCGCACGTCGCCGAGCTCGCGGCGGCGCTCCGCGCCGCGTTCGACGCGGTTCCCGTCCCCGCCGGGTGAGCCAGCCGCCCACGGCGGTGACCCTGCGGCCCGCGGCGGCGACCAGACGACGGCCTGGAGGCCCGTGTCGAGCCCGACACGCGCCTCCAGGCCGTCCGTCGTCGCGGCCGGAACCGCCGGCCGGCACCGGTTGCGGGTTTCCGTATCCGCACCCGAGGGTCCGCAAGCGGACCCGCACGGCGTTGACCGGTCACCGCGCCGCCGCGAGGGTGGGAACACAGGGGGAAGACCCGCCCCCTGGGCCAACCGGCGGCGTCGTACCCGCGCCCCTGCCGGACCGCGGACCGTGACCGTCCGCGCCACGTCCGAAGCACCGAACACGGCAACCTGAACCCGACAGGAGCACGTCCAATGCCCGCCAACACCGTCCGACCCGCAGACCCCCGGGTCTCCGTCGTCATCCCGGCACGGAACGAAGCCCGCAACCTCGAGATCATCCTGCCGAAGCTGCCCCCGGTGTACGAGGTCATCCTCGTCGACGGCAACTCGGTCGACGACACCATCGCGACCGCGCAGCGGCTCATGCCGGACATCCGCGTCGTCCACCAGACCCGCAAGGGCAAGGGCAACGCGCTCGCGTGCGGCTTCGAGGCCGTCACCGGCGACGTGGTCGTCATGTTCGACGCCGACTGCTCCGCCGACCCCGACGAGATCCCGCGCTTCGTGCAGGCGCTCGTGGACGGCGCCGACGTCGCCAAGGGCACCCGGTACGCGCTCGGCGGTGGCAGCGACGACATCACGATCATCCGCAACGCCGGCAACCGCGGGCTGAACATCGTCTGCAACGCCATCCTCGGCACCCGCTACAGCGACCTCTGCTACGGCTACAACGCGTTCTGGGCCGACACGCTCCCCGCGATCGGGCTGCTCTCGTCGACGCTCCCGAAGCCGGCCGACGGCTCGATGCTCTGGGGCGACGGGTTCGAGATCGAGACCGTCCTCACCTGCCGCTGGTCCGCCGCGGAGCTCCGCATCGCCGAGGTCGGCAGCCACGAGAAGCTCCGCGTGCACGGCTCGAGCAACCTCAACGCCGTGACCGACGGCATCCGCGTCCTCAAGTCGATCATGCACGAGCGTCGTCGGGCGTCGCAGGCGAAGAGCCGCGCCCGGCTGGCCGCGGCCTCCGCGCTGACGATGCCGGCCCCCGTGTCGCCCATCGACGCGCCCACCGGTGAGATCACCGCACCGGCCGCCCGCGCCCGCACCGCTGAGGCCGCGGTGGTCGACGCCCGCGCCCTCGACGGAGACCTCGCGTGAGCAGCGTCGCCGTCGTCATCTGCGCCTACACGCAGCTGCGGTGGGGCGACCTGCAGGACAGCGTCGAGTCGGCCAAACGCCAGCCCGAGCAGCCCGAGGTCGTCGTCGTGATCGACCACGAGCCTGAACTGTACGCACGCGCTAAGGCCCGCTGGCCGGAGCTCAGCGTCGTCGAGAACACCGAGGACCGCGGCCTCTCCGGCGCTCGGAACACCGGCGTCGCGCTGACGGACGCTGACGTGGTCGCGTTCCTCGACGACGACGCCACGGCGGACGCCGACTGGCTCGGCCACCTGCTCGCGGCGCTCGACGACCCCGAGGTCGTCGGGGTCGGTGGACGGGCGACGCCCTCCTGGCCGGACGCGACCGGGCCCGGGCCGTACTCCGACGAGCTCCTCTGGATCGTCGGCTGCAGCTACGCGGGCCTCCCCGAGACGGCGGGCGACGTCCGCAACGTCATCGGGTCGAGCATGGCCTTCCGTCGGGAGGCGATCCTCGCCGCCGGCGGCTTCCGCTCCGGCATCGGCCGGGTCGGCAACCAGCCCCTCGGGTGCGAGGAGACGGAGCTCTGCATCCGGCTCGCGCAGGCCCGTCCGGGGAGCCGGATCCGCCACGAACCGCGCTCGAACGTGTCCCACCGGGTGTCGGCGGACCGCGTCACCATGCGGTACCTGCGTCGACGCAGCTACTACGAGGGCATCTCGAAAGCGGTCCTGAGCCGCCGCGTCGGGACGGGCGACTCACTGTCGAGCGAGTCCACCTACCTCACCCGGGTGATCCCGGGGGCCGTCGCCCGCGAGCTGCGACGCGTCGGACGGGGTGGTGGCGTCCGTGCCGCCGCGATCGTGCTCTCCGTCGCCTCGACCGTCACCGGGTACGCCGTCGGACGGATCCTCGGCGGCGTCGTCGTCTCCGCTCCCGTCACGCCCGCCGTCCGCCAACCGATCGGGACACCATGACCAGGACGACCCTCACCCGGGTGCTCCGGCCCGTCGTCGAGACCTCGCTCGTGCCGACCTGGGACGGGGCCGTCTGGATCGGCGAACTCGACCGGGCCGAGCTGCACGGCGCCGGACACCGCGACGCGATCGGGCTTGCCGGAGCCGAGGGCTACGCTCGCGCCCGGCTCCTCGTCCGGGATCGCGGCGAGCCCGTCGGGTTCGTCGAGGCCGAGGTGACCGACCGTCGCCGGACCGGCCCCTCGATCGAACTCCGCACCCTCGAACGTGCCGTCCGGCACATGCCCACCCCGGAACGACGACCGGTCGCTGATCAGGCGTTGCCGACCGTCACCGTGGTGCTCTGCACGGACGGGGACGCGGGGGACACCATGCGCTCCGTCCTCGCCCAGCGTGGTGTCGCGCTCGACGTCGTCGTGGTCTCCGCGGGCGCCGACGGCGACGGCCGCACCGAGATCGGCGGTCGGACCGTCACCACCGTGCCCGCACCGACCGGTGGGCTCGCCGCGGCGCGGAACGCGGGACTCCTCGCCGCCACCGGCGACGTCGTGGCCTTCCTCGGTTCCGGAGCGGTCGTGGACGCCGACTGGGCGTCGGCCATCGCGACCCCGTTCGTGCTCGACGACGACGTGGCCTGCGTCACCGGTCTCGTTCCGACGGCCGAGATCCGCACGCCCGCGCAGCGCTGGCACGACGAGCACACGCCGGCCGCGCGCACGATCCGCCGTCGGGTGTTCCGCCTCGGCGACGAGCCCGGCGACACGCCGCTGCACCCCTTCGCCGCAGCCGCGTACGGCACCGGCGCGAACCTCGCCGTCCGTCGACGGGCCGCGCTCGCGATCGGCGGGTTCGACACCGCGTTCGGACCCGGCACCCGCGTGGGCGGCGGCGACGACCTCGACCTCTTCACCCGACTGCTGTTCGCGGGTTCCGCGATCGCCGTCGAACCCGCCGCGATCGCCTGGGTGCGACCCGCGGACGACGCCTCGTCGCTCCGCCGGACCGCCGCCGCGCACGGCCACGGACTCGGAGCCTGGATGACCAAGAACGCCCTCGACCGCGACACCGTCGCAGCGACCGTCGACACCCTCCCCGAGGCCGTCGCCGCGTTCGCGCGGCTGGGGCACGAGCAGGGCGACGCGGTCACCGAGCTCGGCGGTGGGACCGGCCGTCGTGCGGCGGTCGCCACGGCTGCGGCGGGTGTCACAGCCGGCGCTGGTGCCGCTGGTGCTCGTGCTGGCGTCGACGTCGCGGCCGGGGGTGCCAGGGCCACCGGGGCACCCGGTGCCGCCGACGGCGCTGCGGCCGCGGATGCGGTCCCGGCACGCGCCGGGGTCGAGGAGGCCTGGAACCACACCTCCCGCCGCCTGCGCCGCGTCGAGCGTCGCTCGGTGTTCGTGGCGCCGTTCCTCGCGCTCGCCGAGCGCCTCGGCGGAGCCGGCACCATCGACCGGACGCGGCACGGCCGGCACGAACTCGCGACGATCGCCTCGACACCCGTGCACCCCGGCGTGATGGGTCCGGCGGCACGACTGACCGCCGCCGGACTGGTCGTCGTGACCCTGCTCGCCGCCGCGGTCGGGGCGGCGTCCGGCCTGCCGGTGCTGCGCGGCTCCGCGATCGGTGTCTTCCTCTTCGCCGTGGTCGGTGTCGCGCCGATGCTGCTCCTGCGCCCGATGCCCCTGGCACGCTTCGCGCTGTTCGCGGTCACGACGTCGATCGTCGGCACCATCGCGATCGGCTACACGATGGCCACGGCAGGACTCTGGGCACCGGTGGTGCCCTTCGGCGCGGTGGTCCTCCTCACCGCGGTCGCGGTCGCGGTCTCCGTGCCGCGTGACCTCCGCGACCTGCACCGGCAGCGCCTCGAGCGCGCCGCCGCCGCGGCTGGCGGGGCTCGGCGTCGCTGGACCTGGACGACGACCGCGACGGTCACGACCGCGTCGGTCGTGGGCCTGCTCGTCGTGGTGGTCACCGCGGTCACCCACATCGGTGACCCGGTGCCGGACGGACTCTTCGGGTCGCTCGGGATCGGACTGCCGATCGGCCTCGCGATCGTCGTCGCCGCAGCCGTGGTCGCCCTCGTGCGCGGCCGGGGCGTCGCGCTGCCCGTCGTCGTGCTCGGCGGTGTCGTCCAGCTCGCCCAGGCGATCACGTACGGCATGCCCACGGTCATGGCGGCCGCACGGCACGTCGGTGTGCTCGAGTACATCCGGCAGTTCGGCCGCACCGACCCCGCCGCCGACATCTTCCAGACCTGGTCGGGACTGTTCGCCGGCGGTGCGTGGGTCGCCGACGTCGGCGGCATCGTGAACGCGATGACGATCGCCGCGTGGGTGCCCGTGCTGCTCGCGTTCTCCACGACGATCGGCGTGGGCGTGCTCGCCGCGCACTGGCTCCCCGGTGCACGGCGGCCGTGGATCGCGGCGTTCCTGACCGCCATGACGGGGTCGCTCAACACGACCTACTTCTCGCCGCAGTCGACCGGCATCCTGCTGTCGGTCGCGATCCTCGTGCTCGCGACCGATGCGCTCCGGCGGGTCACCGTGACGGGGGAGGACGGTGAGCCCACGACGATCACGCGCCCGCAGCCGGTGGGGCTCTCGCGTCTCCTCGGGATCGGCGCGATCAGCATCGTGCTCGCCGTGACGCACCAGATCTCGCCGTACCTCACCGTCGCCGCCGTCGTCGTGCTCATCGTCTTCCGCATGCTGCGCCCGTGGTGGGTCTCGCTCGTGGTGCTCGTCCCGGCCGTGGTGTTCGCGCTGCTCAACGGCAGCATCCTCGACAAGTTCCTGTCGCTCGCCGCCGTGGGACAGGTGCTCACCAACGTGCAGCCGCCGTCGCACGACATGACCGTGCTGCCGAAGCCGCTCGTGACCAGGCTCGCGTTCGACGTGCCCGCTGCCGCCCTCGTGGTGCTCGGCCTGGCTGCGATCGTCACCGTGCTGCTCCGCCGCGACCGCGTGCACTGGGGGCTGCTGCTCGCCGCTGCCAGCCCGATCTCGCTGCTCGTCGCGACCAACTACGGGCAGGAGGGCATCTTCCGCGTGGTCCTGTTCGCGACCCCGTGGATCGCCGTCCTGGCTGCCGGCCTCCCCGTACCCGGCGGGCGGCTCGCTCCGCTCGGTCGGCTCGTCACCCGGGCCGGACGACCGGTCGCGGTGCGGTTCGTCGCCGCCACCGCGCTCGTCGCGGTCATGGTCGCCGTCGGGGCGTTCGGGCAGACCGCCCTGGACTGGAACCGCGTCCCGACGCGGAGCCAGTCGGAGGCGACGCAGTACTACGACGCGACCGCCCCGAAGGGCTCGATCATGCTGCTCACCGGTTCGGCGAACGCCGTCCCGAGCAACACCGGCGCGCGGTACTTCGACGTCGGGGCGCTCTCCCGCGAGGCCTTCGGTGCCTACCCCGCGAGCGAGGGCTACGACGCGACCGCGGACGTGTCGAACATCACGCGGAAGCTCGTCAGCACCTGGTCGGCGACGAAGTACTACGCCCTCGTGGCCGCTCCGTTCGGCGCGTACGACGAGCGGTACGGGTACCAGAGCGACGCGGACTACCGGAAGCTCGCCGCCGCCATGGCCGACTCGCCGTACTGGACGCCCGTCTGGTCGAAGGGCACGACCGTGGTCTACGAGCTCACGACCGAGGGCATGCGCCATGCCGCGGAGTGAGGCACCCCACCGGCGGTCGCCGCGGACGGCCCGGCTCGTCACGGCGACCGTCACCGCGCTGGCGCTCGTGCTCACGGGGACGGGCGTCCTCGGCGCCCGGGCCGCGGCCGGTGCCGCGACGACCGACCCGGTGTCCACCGCTGACTGTCGGGCCGGACGGGTGCTCGACGTGGTCGCCCATCCGGACGACGACCTGCTCTTCCAGGGCACGGACCTCCGCTCCAGCATCGAGTCGGGCGCCTGCGTCCGGACGGTCGTCGTGACGGCTGCCGACGCCGGGTACCCCGCGTGGTACTGGCGCGAGCGGCAGACCGGCCTGGTCGCGGCGTACGCGGCGATCGCGGGCGTCGACCCCGCCACGACGGCGTCCACGCTGACCGTCGCGGGCAGGTCGCTCCGGCTCGAGACCCTCACGGCGGACCCGCGGATCAGCCTCGTGTTCATGGACCTGCCGGACGGCAACCTCGGCGGCAACGGCTTCTGGGCGACCGGGTACACGAGCCTGCAGCAGCTCTACCAGGGCTACGTCTCGAGCCTCGCGACCGTCGCGGACGCCCCGGACCCGGCGACCTACACGCTCGCGGAGCTCCGGTCGACGATCTCCGGGCTCTTCGACGGGTACGCGCCGACGACGGTCCGCACACTCGACCACGCGGGCGCGTACGGCGACGGCGACCACAGCGACCACCACACCGTCGCCTACCTCGCGAACGAGGCGCAGCAGCGGTACACCGGCTCGCACACGTTCACCGGCTACCTCGGCTACACGATCGAAGGCCGTCCGACGAACCTCACGTCGCAGCAGGTCGCCGCGAAGTCGTCGGCGTTCTTCACCTACGCCGCGCACGACAGCGAGACCTGTGCCACCTGGGCGGCCTGCGCACCGCCGCGGCCCGAGTCGTCGTGGCTGCAGCGGCAGTACACCGTCGGTCAGGCGGACCCGGCGCAGCCGACGAACCCGTCGACACCGGGCAGCGACCGCACCGACGTCACCGGCTCGGCCACCGTCACCGCGAGCGCGGAGAACGCCGCCGACGGCCAGACCGCCGCGAAGGCCGTGGACGGCGTCGTGTCCGGGTACCCGGCGAACCCGTCGGCCGAGTGGGTCGCCCCGAACGGCCGCGCCGGCACGTGGCTCCAGCTGTCGTGGGCGTCGGCGACGACCCTCACCGGCATCGACCTGGCCGACCGGCCGAACGGCGACGACCAGGTCACCGGCGGCACACTCACGTTCTCCGACGGGTCGAGCGTGGCGGTCCCCGCGCTGCCGAACGCCGGCGCGGTGCAGCAGGTCACGTTCGCGGCGCGGACCGTGACGTGGGCTCGCTTCACCGTGACGTCGGTGAGCAGCAGCACCCAGAACGTCGGGCTCGCCGAGATCCGTGCGTTCGCGGCCGCGTCGACGACGACCCCGCCCCCGACCCCGACGACGTCGGACGTCACCGCCTCGGCGACGGTCACCGCGAGCGCGGAGAACCCCGCTGACGGGCAGACCGCGGCGAAGGCGGTCGACGGTGTCGTCTCCGGCTACCCGGCGAACCCCGCCGCGGAGTGGGTGGCGCCGAACGGACGCGCCGGGACGTGGATCCAGCTGTCCTGGACCTCGGCGCGGAAGTTGGTCGAGGTGGACCTCGCCGACCGGCCGAACACGACCGACCAGGTGACCGGCGGGACACTCACCTTCTCGGACGGGTCGAGCGTGACGGTGCCGGCGCTGCCCAACGGCGGCGCGGTGCAGCAGGTCGTGTTCCCGGCCCGCTCCGTGACCTGGGTGCGGTTCACCGTGACCTCCGTCAGCAGCGGGACGCAGAACGCCGGGCTCGCGGAGATCCGGGCGATCGCGGCGACGGACTCGCCGACGCCGACGCCGACCC
>NZ_LDQC01000073.1 GCF_001475545.1 Curtobacterium luteum
GGTGGTGCCGCCGGCGTCGGCGGTGTCAGCCGTGGTGTCGGACGCGGCCGTGGTGTCGGCGGTGGCGCTCCCGGCATCGGGCGAGCTCGGAGCGTCGGCGGCGGTGCTGGTGGCCGCGCTCGCCGACGGGACCGGTCCGAGGCCGACCGCGCCGATCCCGACCACGGCGCCCGCGAGGACGACGACGGCGAACACCGTCGCACCGGCGGAGCGCATCCGCGACGGACGGGACTGCTGCGTCCGGGGTCGACGGACGCGGCCGTCGCCCCCGACGGCCCACTCGTCCACGTGCTCCCCGGGCGTGTTCACCGTGTCCATCCCACGCGATCTCGGCGCTCGCGTCAATCCGCCGCGCGGACGATGCGGCCCGCGCGGCGGCACTCCGAACGTCCGGTGTGTACGACTCGGGAATCGCCCGTGAACCAGCAAGCGGGACGAGTGCGGGTCCTGTGCGTCGGTAGACTCTGCGATGGTCCGCGCGGCCGCTGCACGACCGTTCCCGGCCGTCCTCGCCGCCGCACCAGCCGACCGCGGTCACCGCGCGGTTCCCGACGCGCAAAGGAGTACGCCCGCATGGACACCGGACTCGTCACGACGTTGATCATCGTCGGAGTGGTCGTCGTCGTCCTGGTGGTCGTCGGGATCTACCTCTGGGTCACGTACAACTCGCTCGTGACGCTGAAGGTCCGCGTCGACGAGGCGTGGAGCGACATCTCGGTGCAGCTCAAGCGGCGAGCAGACCTCATCCCCACGATCGTCGACACCGTGAAGGGCTACGCCGCGCACGAGAAGGCGGTCTTCACCGACGTGACCCAGGCGCGGGCCGAGACGCTCAACGCCGGGGACGCCTCCGCGGCCTCGGCTGCCGAGGGGCACATGCAGAAGGCGCTCAAGAGCGTGTTCGCCGTCGCCGAGGGCTACCCGCAGCTCCAGTCGAGTCAGAACTTCCTGCAGTTGCAGACGGAACTCGTCGACACCGAGGACAAGATCCAGTCCGCCCGCCGCTTCTACAACGGTGGCGTCCGCGAGCTGAACACCAAGATCCGCGTCTTCCCGAACTCGGCGTTCGCGAAGAACCGCGGCTTCACCGAGGCAGCGTTCTTCGAGACCGCGGAACCGGCCGCCATCGCCGAGCCCCCGCGCGTCCAGTTCTGACGCCGACGCCCGCCCGCTCCGTCCGGCCGTGTACCGCGCGATCGCGCAGAACAAGCGCAACACCGTCCTGATCGTCCTGGCGTTCCTCCTGCTCGTCGGCGCGCTCGGCTTCCTCGGCGGCTACCTCGCCGGCAACGTCTCGATCGGCGTCGTCGTCCTCGTCGTCGCCATCGGGTACGCCGTCCTGCAGTACTTCACGGCCGCCCGCCAGGCCACCGCGATCGCCGGGGCCGTCGAGGTCGACCGGACCACCGAACCCCGGCTCTGGCGGACCGTCGAGAACCTCGCGATCAGCACCGGGATGCCCATGCCCCGCGTCTACGTCATCGACGACCCGTCGCCGAACGCGTTCGCGACCGGGCGGGACCCCGAACACGCGATCGTCGCCGCCACGACCGGGCTGCTCGCGATCATGGACGACCAGGAGCTCCAGGGCGTGATGGCCCACGAGCTCGGACACGTCCGGAACTACGACATCGCGTGTCCACGATGGTGTTCGGGCTGGTCGTCGCCGTCGGGCTCATCGCAGACGTGCTGCTCCGGATCTCGATCTTCAGCGGCCTGAGCGGACGGAACCGCAACGACAACAACGGCGGGAACAACCCGATCCTGCTCATCGCGGGACTCGTGGCGGTCATCGTCGCGCCGATCGCGGCGGTGGCCGTGCAGGCGGCGGTGTCGCGGCAGCGCGAGTACCTCGCGAACGCCACGGGCGCGATGACCACGCGGTACCCCGAGGGCCTCGCCCGTGCGCTGGAGAAGCTCGGCGCGTACGGGCGGCCGATGCGCACGCAGAACTCCTCGATGGCGCACCTGTGGATCGCGGACCCGATGCGTCCGGGCGTCATGGACCGGCTGTTCTCGACGCACCCGCCACTGCCGGACCGCATCGCCCGCCTGCGCGGCAGCCTCGACCGGTTCTGACCGCGCGAGCGCGCCGGGCGGACCCTGCGCTCGTCGGTGCGCCCACCGGCCGGGAGGCCCGTGGCGGCGTCCGCACGGGCCTCCCGGCCGGTCAAGCGGTCGCGTCCACCGCGGGGGTCGGCTCCGCCGCGTCCGCGTCGTCCGCCGCCTCGTGCGGGACCAGACCCACGCCGAGGGCACCGGCCAGGGCCGCCGCGGCGGTCCCGCGGTCGGTGACCTCGACGCCGTCGAGCCCCTGCCACGCCGCCGTCCGCCGCAGCACGACGGCCAGCCGCTCGGCGTCGAGGTGCTCGCCCGGCTCCTGCCACGCCGTCCGGACGCGGAGCACGCCGCGCTGCCGGTCGCTCTTCAGGTCGATCCGCCCGGTCAGTCGATCGTCCTGCAGCACGGGCAGGACGTAGTAGCCGAAGACCCGCTTCGGCGCCGGCGTGTAGATCTCGATCCGGTAATGGAAGCCGTACATCCGTTCGGCCCGGCGTCGGAACCACACGACCGGGTCGAACGGGCTGAGCACCGCGTCGGCCGTCAGTGCCCGGGGTACCCGTGCGTCGGGGTGCAGCCACGCCCGGTCTGCCCACCCCTCGACCCGCACGGGCAGGAGCTCGCCTGCGTCGGTCAGCTCGGTGAGGGCGCGGCCGGTGTCGTCCGACCGCAATCGGTAGTAGTCCGCGATGTCGGCCCGCGTGCCGACCCCGAGCGCCCGTGACGCCCGGCGCACGAGCTCCCGAACAGCGTCGGCGCGCTCGGGGGCGTCGTCGAGGAGGCGCTCCGGCAGGACCTGCTCGGGCAGGGCGTAGACCCGCTCGAACCCCGACCGACCCGCGCTGACGACCTCACCCCAGCGGAACAGCTGCTCGAGGCCGATCTTGACGTCGCTCCACCCCCACCACGGACCGCGGCGCACGTTCGACTCGTGCTCGACGTCGCTCGCCCGCATCGGTCCCTCAGCACGGAGGAGAGCGAGCAGCTCCCGCCGGACGCCCTCGGTCCGGACGACCGACTCGATCCGGTTCGGGCGGGCGTCCCGCTCACGGAACGCGTCCATGCGCCAGCGGAACAGGCGGAGGTCGTCGCGGGGGATGAAGGCGGCCTCGTGCGCCCAGTACTCGAGGTACGGGCCGCGCCGGGCGGTGGTGAGCCGGTCGAGCGTCGCCCGGTCGTAGGCGCCGAGACGGGCGAACAGCGGGAGGTAGTGGCTGCGCTCGAAGACGTTCACGGAGTCGATCTGCAGCAGCCCGAGTCGGGCGAACCCGGCGTTCAGCGCGCGGGTCGAGACGACCGGCGAGGGGGCGCCGCCGAACCCCTGCGCCGCGAGCGCGACCCGGCGTGCCTCGGCGGCGGAGAGCGTCGTCCTGACCATGCCACGACGCTACCGATCCGCACCGACATGCCCGGCCGAGGGTCCGTATGCCTGATCCGGAACCTGTCAGGTTGCACATCGGTACAGTGGCGGGCATGGCCTGGGGCAAGAAGACTCATCCGGACCCCGTCGTCGAGGACTCGGTGCCCACGGGCATGCGGATCGCGGGGGCGTGGTCGTGGCGCGTGCTCGTCGTCGTCGGCGTGGTGGCGGTGTTCATCTACCTCGTCACGCTGTTCAGCGAGGTGCTCATCCCGTTCCTCATCGGCATCGTGGTGGCGTCGCTGCTCGTGCCGCTCTCGAACTGGATGCAGCGACACCACGTCCCGAAGTGGGCAGCCGTCGTGATCAGCCTCGTCGGTGGCCTCGCTGCTGTCGGCGGGCTGATCTGGCTCGTGGTCGACCAGATCGCCGCCGCCTGGCCGTCGCTCCGAGACCGAGCGCTGCAGCAGTACGACTCGGTCCAGCAGCTCCTGCAGAACTCCGGGCTCGACATCAGCGAGAGGGACTTCAACAACTCCCTGAACCAGGTGACGAACTGGTTGCAGGACAACTCGAGCTCGATCCTGTCCGGTGCGGCGAGCGTCGGGTCGTCCCTGACGCACGTGCTCACCGGCCTGTTCGTCGTCATCTTCACGGTGATCTTCCTGCTCATCGACGGCAAGAACGTCTGGCGCTGGGTCGTCCGGATCTTCCCGAAGAAGGCGCGCCCGGCCATCGACGGCGCGGGTGTCTCCGGATGGACGACCCTCACGAGCTTCGTGAAGGTGCAGATCTTCGTGGCGTTCGTCGACGCGGTCGGCATCGGCATCGGGGCCGCGGCGCTGCAGCTGCCGCTCGTCGTGCCGATCGCGGTGTTCGTCTTCCTCGGCGCGTTCATCCCCGTGGTCGGTGCGATCGTGACCGGCATCCTCGCCGTCATCGTCGCGCTGCTCTTCAACGGGTGGGTCGCGGCCCTGATCATGCTGGGCGTCGTCCTCGCCGTGCAGCAGATCGAGGGGCACATCCTCCAGCCGCTCGTCATGGGCAACGCCGTGAAGGTCCACCCGCTCGCGGTCGTCCTCGGCGTCACCGCGGCTTCGGGCCTCGCGGGCATCGCGGGCGCGTTCTTCGCCGTCCCGCTCATCGCCACCCTCAACTCCATGGTCACGACCATCGCGAGCGGGAAGTGGCGCGGGCTCGATTCCGACCACGTGCTCGAGGCGCAGCAGCGCGACCACGCCGCCAACGCGAACGAGAAGCGCGAGCGGAAGTGGCGGAAGCGGCACCGTAAGGACGTCCCGGAGCCCGGGAGCGACGAACAGCCGACGGCCGCCAAGGGCACGGCTGGCTGACGCCGAGCGACCCGAGCGGACGTCACGAGTTCGCGGCGACGACCGCGAGCGACGATGATGAGCGGGTGACCGACACCACCGCGCCCCAGATCCCGACCGCAGCGATCCCCACGCTCGCGGACATCGAGGCCGCTCGCGCGACCATCGCCGGGGTCGCTCGCGTCACGCCGATGGAGTCGTCCCAGTACCTGGCGGAGCTCCTCGGCTCGCCCGTGCACCTCAAGTGCGAGAACCTGCAGCGCACCGGGGCGTACAAGGTCCGCGGCGCCTACAACCGGCTGTCCGCCCTCACACCGGAGCAACGGGCGAAGGGTGTCGTCGCCGCGAGCGCCGGCAACCACGCGCAGGGCGTCGCGCTCGCCGCTCGTGAGCTCGGCATCCCGGCGACGATCTTCACCCCGGTCGGCGTCGCCCTGCCGAAGCTGCAGGCCACGCGGCACTACGGCGCAGACGTGGTCCTCCGCGGTCACTCCGTGGAGGAGGCGCTGAGCGCCGCCAAGGACTTCGCCCACCGCACGGGTGCCGTGTTCATCCCGCCGTTCGACCACCCCGCGGTGATCGCCGGCCAGGGCACCCTCGGCCTCGAGATCCTCGA
The DNA here is from genome assembly GCF_001475545.1 of Curtobacterium luteum. Classification (GTDB taxonomy): domain Bacteria; phylum Actinomycetota; class Actinomycetes; order Actinomycetales; family Microbacteriaceae; genus Curtobacterium; species Curtobacterium luteum_A. The sequence goes on from NZ_LDQC01000073.1 coordinate 5,369, forward strand.
CCAGGTCCCCGATGCCGACACCGTCGTCGTGCCGATCGGCGGCGGCGGGGTCATCGCCGGCATCGCCCTCGCGGTCAAGGGCATCGCCGAGCAGCAGGGCCGCACCATCCGCGTGATCGGCGTGCAGGCCGCGAACGCCGCCGCCTACCCGACGTCGCTCCGGGCCGGCGAGCCCGTGACGGTGCAGACCACGCCGACCATCGCCGACGGCATCGCGGTCGCCCGCCCCGGTGACATGAACTTCCCGATCATCCGCGACCTCGTCGACGAGATCGTCACCGTCACCGAGGACGACGTCGCCCGGGCGCTCCTCGTGCTGCTCGAGCGCGCGAAGCTCGTGGTCGAGGCCGCCGGCGCGGTCGGCGTCGCGGCGATCATGGCCGGGTCGGTCCGCGACACCGGGAAGACCGTCGTGCTGCTGAGCGGCGGCAACATCGACCCGCTCATGATGGAGCGGATCATCACCCGCGGTCTCGTCGCGGCATCGCGCTACATCGGCATCCGGATCATGCTGCCGGACCGTCCGGGGCAGCTCGCGCGGGTCGCGCAGGTCATCTCCGACGCGGGCGCGAACGTCGTCGAGGTGCTCCACACGCGGCACGGACAGGGGCTCGTCATCAACGAGGTCGCGCTCGACCTGTCGGTCGAGGCCCGCGGTCCCGAGCACGCGCAGGAGGTCCTCGGACGCCTGCAGGAGGCGGGCTTCCGCCCGGAGATGATCGAGCGCTGACCCAGGTCGGCGGGGTCGCACTGTCAGGAGACCGCACGGGTGTCGGCCCGGTGCGTCAGGGTTCCGTTCGCGATGGCTCCGCCGGCCGGGAGGCGCGTGAGGCTGCCGTCATGACCCTCACGTCGATCCTCCCCACCCTCCGCGCCTCGCTGCCCGATCCGCTCGACCCGACGCTGTGGCCCGCCGTCACCGTGGCGACCGTCGACGACGTGACGGTCCGGGCGGTCTCGATGCAGCGGCTGGCCTCCGTGGTGGGGACGCCGTGCGTGCACACCGCTGAGGAGGCCCCGCCCCGGTACCGTCCCCGTGACTGGCGGCCCCGCGAGGTCTGCGTCACCGTCGCCGCCGTCACCCGTGTCCGACGGACTCGGGGCGTGCTCCTCGTCGAGCTCGACGCCGTGCTGCCGGACTGCGCCGTGCTGGCCGAGGCTCGGGTGATCGGCCGTTCCTCGGTCGCGCCGGCCGCCGCCGTGACGCTCACCACGAACCCGGCCGGCACGACGGGCGTCGACGCGGTGCTGCCCGCGGACGTCGAGGTCGGTGACCTGGTGTGCTTCCCGTGCCGGCGAGCGGTCGCCCACCGGGACGTCGCCGTGCGCTGAGCGGCTGTGCCCCACCGCACGCGCTTCCACACCGCAGAACGGACACAGCACCGCGGAGTTCCGCGGTGCTGTGTCCGTTGCGTGGTGCTGCGTGAGGCCCTACGGCTCGTAGCGCTCGACCTTCGTGACCTCGACGGCGATCTCCTTGCCGTTCGGAGCCGTGTAGGTCGTCTTCTCGCCGGCACGGAGGCCGAGGATGGCGGCGCCGACCGGGCTGACCGGGCTGTAGACGGTGAGGTCCGAGCCCTCGCCGACGATCTCACGGTTGCCGACGAGGAACGTCGACTCGTCGCCCGCGATCACGGCCGTGACGACCGTGCCGGGCTCGGCGGTGCCGTCGAAGTCCGCCTCGCCCACGGTGGCGTGCTTGAGGAGCTCGGTGAGCTGACGGATGCGGGCCTCGATCTTGCCCTGCTCGTCCTTGGCGGCGTGGTAGCCGCCGTTCTCCTTGAGGTCGCCCTCTTCACGAGCCGCCTCGATGCGGTCCGCGATCTCCTTGCGTGCCGGGCCGGAGAGCTGCTCGAGCTCCGCCTGGAGGCGGTCGTGTGCCTCCTGGGTCAACCAGGTGCCCTGGGTGTCGTTGCTCATCGTGATCCCTTCGACAAAGAGCGAGACCGGCCGGTGTGGCCGGTCTCGCTCTGCGGATCACAGCAGTCTAGGGAACCCAGCAGTCGTGGATCAAGCCGGTCACGCCGCGCGTCGTCGTGCGGACCTCGGTCGAGATGGTCCGCGATCGCTGCTCGCTCGCCGGGATCGTCACGACCTTCCACCCGACGATCGTGTACGACCGGTCGAGCACCTGCACGGCGCACTCTGCCTCGGTACCCGGGTCGACCGACACCTGCGAGTTGACCACGGTCGCGTGGTCGGAGAGCACCTTGTAGCCCAGGTCGTCGGTGTCGAGGCCGTGGCTCGTCTGCCCCGGGCCCGCCCAGATCGCCCACACGGCGAAGGTCACCGTGATCGCGACCGCGGCGACGATCGCGAGCATCCGTCCCCGGCGCTTGCGCGACGGGGTGCGGCCGTACCGGTCGTCCAGCGCGGCGGCGGCGGTGGCCGCTGCGGGCGCCGGTGTGGCGGGGTGCTGCTGATCGGACAGTTCGGGGCTCCCGGGGTGATTATCCTGATGACCAGGGTAGTTCACGCCTGGCTGTGCGCCGCCCGCGTCCGCGACCGTCCCCGACCGCGAGGAACCCCCGTGCCGTACCGTCTGCTCGCCGTCCACGCCCACCCAGACGACGAGTCGAGCAAGGGAGCGGCGACCGCGGCGAAGTACGTGGCCGAGGGCGACCAGGTCCTCGTCGTGTCGTGCACGGGCGGCGAGGCCGGGGACATCCTCAACGACCAGCTCGGCGAGCCCGCGACCACGCGGGCGCACCGCGACATGGCCGGGTACCGCCGGACCGAGATGGCCGCCGCGCAGCGGGCCCTCGGCATCGACCACGTGTGGCTCGGCTACCACGACTCCGGCCTCCCGGAAGAGGGCGAGTCGGTCCGCCCCGGCACGTTCGCGACCGTGCCGCTCGAGTACTCGACCGAGGCCCTCGTCCGTGTCGTGCGTCGCTTCCGGCCACACGTGCTCGTCACCTACGACGAGAACGGCGGGTACCCGCACCCCGACCACATCCGCACGCACGAGGTCTCGGTCGCTGCCTGGCGCGACGCCGCCGACCCCGCGAAGTACCCCGAGGCGGGCGAGCCGTGGTCGGTCGCGAAGCTCTACTACGAGCGGACGTTGAACCCGCGCCGCTTCCGCGCGCTCTACGACGCCATGGTGGAACGAGACCCGGACGGTCCCGGTGTCGAGCAGCTCCGCGAGTGGGTCGAACGGTTCGCCGACCGGCCGGACCTCGCGACGACGCACGTCGACGTCCGCGGGTACTTCGACGCCCGTGACGCGGCACTCCACGCGCACGCGAGCCAGGTGCCGCCGGACAGCTTCTTCTTCTCGTGGCCGAACGACCTCCTCGCGACGGTGTGGCCGACCGAGGACTACCAGCTCGTCGAGGCCCGCGTGCCGACGTCGACGCCGGAGTCCGACCTCTTCGCGGGGATCCCGGCAGACGAGGACACCACCGCGTGAGCACCACCTGGGCGACGATCGCCGCCGCCACCCCCAGCCCGAGCCCGACCTCGGTCGTCCCGGACGTCGACGTCACCCCGGGTGTCGCCGGGTTCATCGCGATCGCGGTCGTCGCGGTCGTGACGATCCTGCTCGTCGTCGACATGACGCGGCGCATCCGTCGGACTCGGTACCGCGCCGAGATCCGGGAGCGGCTCGAGGCCGAGGCGGGCGCTGAGGGCGCCGCGACGGACGAGCCGGCTCGGCGTGCCGCCGAGGACGGCCGCACCGACGTCGGCGACGACACCGAACGCGGGTAGACGCGACCCGATGACGGCTCGGAGGCTCGTGGCGGGGCCGCCATGAGCCTCCAGGCCGTCAGGTGAGCACGTCAGTGCGCGCGTGGTGCGCCGCGCTCAGCGCACCGGGTCCAGCGCCACGATGAGCACGCCCACCCACTGCGCGGCGAAGGCGACCACGGTCAGGGCGTGGAAGATCTCGTGGAACCCGAAGACCGTCGGCGACGGGTCGGGACGCTTGAAGGCGTAGACCAGCGCGCCGAGGATGTAGGCCAGCCCGCCGGACAGGACGAGGACGGTCATCGGCACGCTCGCGGCGAAGAACTGCGGCAGCAGACCGAGCGCGGCGCACCCGAGGACCAGGTAGATCGGCACGTAGAGCCAGCGCGGTGCGCCGATCCACAGCACGCGGAACGCGATGCCGAGTGCGGCACCCGACCACATCACCCACAGCACCACGACCATGAGCGTGTGCGGGAGGGCGCAGATCGCGATCGGCGTGTACGTGCCCGCGATGAGCAGCAGGATGTTCGTGTGGTCGATCCGTTTGAGGACCTTCTTCACCGTCGGACCCCACGGGAACCGGTGGTACGTCGCCGAGACGCCGAACATCAGGAGCGAGCTGGCCATGAACACGGCGCTGCCGGCCTTCGCCGCCGGTGAGGCGGCCAGGCAGACGAGCACGACGCCCATGGCGATCGCGAACGGGAACGTGCCGAGGTGGATCCAGCCGCGCCAGGCGGGCCGGGGCGGTTCGGTCGCGGTCGACGCCTCTTCGGTGAAGGGGACGTGCGGGAGGGTCCCGGTGTCGTTCGTGGCCTGCATGGGGCGACAGTAGGGCCCCAGGCCGAACGTCCGCCGAACACGCTCCCGTCCCGGGGGTCCGTGAGCATCGGTGCACTACAGTCGTCCCGTGGCGAGCAGGGTGGGACCGACGGGACGGGGCATCCTCTACCGCGCCTACCAGCGCCGCATCCGGAAGCAGATCGACGGCGCTCCGATGCCGAAGCACGTCGCCATGATCGTCGACGGCAACCGTCGTTGGGCGAAGCAGCTCGGACTCGAGACCGCGGCGCACGGGCACCGAGCCGGCGCCGCGAAGATCCCCGAGTTCCTCGACTGGTGCGACGACCTCGGCATCGAGGTGGTGACGCTCTACCTGCTCTCGTCGGACAACCTCACGGGCCGCGGCGGCGAGGAGCTCGAGGACCTCGTCGGCATCATCGGCGAGCTGGCGGGGGTGCTCGCGGACCACCGGGACTGGCGGGTGCAGCACGTCGGGGCCGACGAGGGCCTCCCGGCCTCCCTCGTCGAGGCCCTCACCGCAGCCGAGGAACGCACCGCCGACCACACCGGCCTGCACGTGAACCTCGCGGTCGGGTACGGCGGACGGCGGGAGATCGCCGACGCCATGCGCAGCATCGTGCGCGCGCACGGCGAGGGGGGCGGGACGCTCGACACCTTGGCCGAGGTCCTCACACCCGAGCTCATCGGCGACCACCTCTACACGCAGGGACAGCCCGACCCGGACCTCGTGATCCGGACCTCGGGGGAGCAGCGGCTGTCGGACTTCATGCTGTGGCAGAGCGCGCACAGCGAGTTCTACTTCGTCGAGGCCTTCTACCCGGACCTCCGCGAGGTCGACTTCCTCCGCGCCGTCCGTGACTTCGGGTTGCGGTCCCGGCGGTTCGGCGGCTGATCCGCGCGGCCCAGGCCGGTCCGGGCCGCTGCGCACGCGGCCGGTGCCGTGGCTGCGCGGGGTTGCGCACAGTGGACCGGGTTCGTTCCGCCGCCGGTCGTCACAGTAGGCTCACAGGGTTTTCGTCCCACGGAAGGTTGCACCTGTGAACACCGACGAGTACGCCGCGGGCTTCGCCGAGGAGCCCGGCTACCTCGACCACGCCGCGTTCGGCCCGGTCCAGACGGCGGTGCTCGAGGAGCAGCGGGTGCTCGGCACGATCCAGGAGCGCATGCGCTTCGGGGCGATGGAGACGCTCGACGAGCAGGACGCCCGCGTCCGCACCGTGGCCGCTCGACTCGTCGGACGCCGCCCGGACCAGGTCGTCTCGCAGACCGCGACCACACCGGGCCTGGTGCACACCGCGTTCGGGCTGACCGGTGGCGTGCTCGTCTCCGCCGACGACTACCCGTCGATGCCGCTGGCCCTCGCGTCGGCCGCGTCGTCCACCGGTGGTCGGGTGCAGCCCGTGGTGATCGAGTCCGGCACCGGGTGGACCACGCCGTCGCTCATCGGCGAACGACTCACCGACGACGTCGTCGCGGTCGCGGTCTCGCTCGTCGACTGGCGCACCGGCTACCTCGTCGACCTCGCCGCGATCCGCGAGGTGATCGGCGACCGCCTGCTCATCGTCGACGCCATCCAGGGCTTCGGTGTCGTGGACGCGGCGTACGAGGCCGCGGACGTCGTCGCCACTGGCGGCCAGAAGTGGCTGCACGCCGGGTGGGGCACCGGGTTCGTGGCGTTCAGCGACCGCGCGTTGAACCGCCTGCGCCCGGCACTGTCCGGCCCCGCGGGGACCACCGGGTGCCCGGACGACGTGCCGTCGGTCCGACCCGGCGCCGACGGCTTCCGCTCGACGCGGATCGACCCCGTCGCGCAGGCACGCCTCGCGGTGTCGCTCGAGCGGCTCGCGTCCGTCGGGGTCCCGGCCGTGCAGGAGCGCGTCTCGGACCGGGTCGAGCGGGTCTTCGACATCGCGGACGAGTTCGGCCTCGAGGTGGAGTCGAGCCGCGACCCGCGCGAGCGTGCCGGCATCGTCGTGCTGCGGCCGCCGCAGGGGCGGCTGACGGCGTTCTCGGCGGCGATGCACAACCACGGCGTCACGGTGACGACGCGGTCCGGGACGGCCCGGGTGTCGCCGTTCGCCTCCACGACGGATGCGACGCTCGACATGTTCCGCGACGCCTGCCTGTCGTACGCCACGATGCCGTAGCGCTTCGCTGCGCGCTGCGCTGCTGCGGCAACCCCGAGACTCGGC
>NZ_LDQC01000074.1 GCF_001475545.1 Curtobacterium luteum
TGTCCACTGTTCTGTCAACCTCTCTATTCCTCGGCAGCGTCCGAGGTGTGAAAGAGACAGTGTTCGATGTCGCGTTCGTGGTGCGACACGCGCGACGGCGCAGCGCCGCGCCCGCGTCAGCGCCCGCGCCCGCGTCAGCGCTACATGCGCTCGGGCGCGCTCACCCCGAGGAGGCCGAGGCCGTTGCGGATGACCTGCCCGGTGGCGTCGTTCAGCCAGAGGCGCGTGCGGTGGAGGTCCGTCACGGCCTCGTCCCCGAGCGGCGTCACGCGGCAGGAGTCGTACCAGCGGTGGTACAGCCCCGCGAGCTGCTCGATGTAGCGGGCGATGCGGTGCGGCTCACGGAGCTCCGCGGCCTGGCGGACCACCCGCGGGTACTCGGCGAGGGCTCCGACGAGGGTGCTCTCGGTCTCGTGCGTCAGGAGCGAGGCGTCGAACGCGGACCGGTCGACCCCGGAGGCCGCGGCGTTCCGGGCCACCGACTGCGTGCGGGCGTGGGCGTACTGCACGTAGAAGACCGGGTTGTCGTTCGTCCGCTTCGTCAACAGGTCGAGGTCGATGTCGATCGACGTGTCGCTGGCGAACCGCACGAGGGCGTACCGGCCGGCGTCCACACCGACGGCGTCGACGAGGTCCTCCATCGTGACGATCGTGCCCGCGCGCTTCGACATGCGCATCGGCTCGCCGTCCTTGAGCAGGTTGACCATCTGCCCGATGAGGATCTCGAGGTTCTTGCCCGGCTCGTCACCGAACGCCGCGCACATCGCCATCATGCGACCGACGTAGCCGTGGTGGTCGGCGCCGAGCATGATGAGGTTCCGCTCGAACCCGCGCTCGCGCTTGTCGAGGTAGTACGCCAGGTCACCCGCGATGTAGGCCGGCTGCCCGTCGGACTTGATGACGACGCGGTCGCGGTCGTCGCCGAAGTCGGTCGTGCGGAGCCAGAGCGCGCCCTCGGCCTCGTACATCTTGCCGAGGGACTGCAGCCGCTCGATGGCGCGCTCGACGGCCTTCGACTCGTGCAGGGAGTTCTCGTGGAAGTAGACGTCGAAGTCGACGCCGAAGTCGTGCAGCGACGACTTGATGTCGGCGAACATGAACTCGACGCCCTCGCGCCGGAACAGCTCCTGGGCCTCGTCCCGCGGCAGGTCGCGCACGTCGGACCCGGCCGGCAGCGTCGCGATCACGCGCGCCGCGATCTCGCCGATGTACGCGCCGCCGTAGCCGTCCTCGGGCGTGGGCTCGCCGAGCGCCGACGCGACGAGGGAACGCGCGAACCGGTCGATCTGCGCGCCGTGGTCGTTGAAGTAGTACTCGCGGGTGACGAGCCCGCCCTGCGCCTCGAACACCCGGGCGAGGCTGTCGCCGACCGCGGCCCAGCGGACGCCGCCCATGTGGATCGGACCGGTGGGGTTCGCGGACACGAACTCGAGGTCGATCTTCACCCCGTCGTACAGGTCGCCACGTCCGAACGCGGCGCCCTCGTCGACGATGGTGCGGGCGATCGCACCGGCGGCGGCCGCATCGAGCGTGATGTTGATGAAGCCGGGGCCGGCGACGTCGACCGACGCCACGCCGTCGAGCTCGGTCAGCTCCCCCGCGATCTCGGTCGCGAGCTCGCGGGGGTTCGTCCCGACGCGCTTCGCGAGCTGCATCGCGGCGTTCGACGCCCAGTCGCCGTGCGCCCGGTTCTTCGGCCGCTCGAGGGCCGCGTGGGACTCCTCGACGGTCACCGTGTCCGAGACACCTCGTCGCTCCACGATCCCCGTCAGGATCGACAGGTACGCGGCGGAGAGTTCGGCTGGTGTCATAGCGGTCGATCCTACCGGCGTCCACGGGCCTCCCCGGACGATGCACCATCATGGCCGGATGACCTCCCGCAGCCGCGTCCGGGCGATCAGCGCCGCCGTCCTCGCGACCACGTCCGTGGCCGTGCTCGCCGGGTGCTCCGGTGGCGGTGGATCGGGACCGACGCCGTCCCCGACGCCGATCGGGAAGCCGGTGTCCCAGACGTGTGCGGAGCTGCTCCCCCTCGAGTCGCTCGCGGTCTACGGGCAGGCCTTCGAGCAGGTGGCGTCCTACCGTCCCGCGAAGGGGACGCCGGCGGCGCGGATCGTCCAGCAACAGGGGCGTGCGTGCCAGTTCCGCGAGGTCTCGGACCATTCGGTCACGATCTCGTTCGCCGTCGCCGACCTGCCTGAGAAGTCGCTCACGAACCTCAAGGACGCGCTGTACCAGCGGGGCGGTTCGGTGCCGACCTACACGGTGGAGGGCTACTTCGACCTCGCGGACGACGGGGTCGGGCGGGCGGACGCGTTCGCCGACCCGTACTGGATCACCGCGTCGTCGACGCTCTTCACCGAGCCGGGCGGCGCCCAGCCGGTGGTCGACGCCGTCCGCGGCGTCGTGAAGCCGGCCACGACGAAGTAGACGGGACCACACGCCGGCCTGGAGGCCCGTGGCGGCCCCGCCCCGCGCCTCCCGGCCGTCCCGTGGTCGCCCGCGGAAGGTGACGCATGCAGCGGAACCGGCCCCTGGAAGGTCGCGGAACGCGGCATCGCGCGCTGCCGATCGAGCGCAGCTGGCGACGCTTGCGCCGGAAGGAACCACGGGGGACGGTCGCGGAACGCGACATCGCGCGCTGCCGATCGAGCGCAGCGAGAACGTCAGCCTGCGCGGAAATGTGACTGTGCCCCCAGGAGGATTCGAACCTCCGCCCCTGCCTCCGGAGGGCAGTGCTCTATCCCCTGAGCTATGGGGGCCCGGGGTGTCACCAACCGTAGCAGGTCTCCGGCACCCTTCCGCACCAGGGCGTGTCGCACGAGACCGCGCAACGGTGTTTCCCGGCGCGTCACCTCGGCCCCCTAGGATCGCGGCCCGGTCGCCCAGCACACGACCGGGGAGAGGACTCGATGACCACCGCCACCGGGAACCCGCAGCACGAGCTCGCACGCGGAGGCCGTGCTCCTGCGCCGCGCACCCTGCTCGACGTCCTCACCGAGACCGCGACGACGCACCCCGACGCTCTCGCGCTCGAGGACCCCGACGGCACACTCGACTACCGGGCCCTGCTCGCCGCCGTGCACGCACAGGCAGACGACCTCGCACGCCGGGGCGTCCGTCAGGGCGACCGGGTCGGCATCCGGATCCCGTCCGGGGGGCGCGACCTCTACGTGGCGGTCCTCGCGGTGCTCGCGGCCGGGGCCGCGTACGTCCCGGTCGATGCGGACGACCCCGAGGAGCGGGCGTCGCTGGTCTTCGGCGAGGCCGGCGTGGTCGGCGTGATGGGAGCGGGCGGTGTGCTCGCGGACCGGGAGGGCACGCCCCTGCCGGTGATCGACCCCGCGGCGAGCGCTGACCTCCCCCGGCTGGTGGACGATGCGTGGGTCATCTTCACGTCGGGCTCGACCGGGGTACCGAAGGGTGTCGCGGTGACGCACCGGAGTGCGGCGGCGTTCGTGGACGCGGAGGCGCGGATGTTCCTGCGGGACGCGCCGATCGGTCCCGGTGACCGGGTGCTGGCCGGGTTGAGCGTGGCGTTCGACGCGTCGTGCGAGGAGATGTGGCTGGCGTGGGGGCACGGTGCGTGCCTGGTGCCGGCGCCGCGGTCGCTGGTGCGGACGGGGGTGGACCTGGGACCGTGGTTGATCGCGCACGGCATCACGGTGGTGTCGACGGTGCCGACGCTCGCGGCGCTGTGGCCCGACGACGCGTTGGAGCAGGTTCGGTTGGTCATCTTCGGTGGGGAGGCCTGTCCCCCGGAGCTGGCGGCCCGGATCGCGAGCCGGGGTCGGGAGCTGTGGAACACGTACGGGCCGACCGAGGCGACGGTGGTGGCGTGCGGTGCACTCATGGACGGGAGTGCGCCGGTGCGGATCGGTCTGCCGTTGGACGGCTGGGACCTCGCGGTGGTGGACGAGGCCGGGCAGCGGGTCGCGCCCGGCGGTGTCGGCGAGCTGGTGATCGGCGGTGTCGGGCTGGGTCGTTACCTGGACCCGGCGAAGGACGCGGAGAAGTACGCGGCGTTCCCGGAGCTCGGGTGGGAGCGGGCGTACCGGAGCGGTGACCTCGTGCGCTACGAGCCCGAGGGACTGGTGTTCCAGGGGCGGGCCGACGACCAGGTGAAGCTCGGTGGTCGTCGCATCGAGCTGGGTGAGGTGGACGCGGCGTTGCAGGCGTTGGACGACGTGGCGGGTGGTGCCGCGGTGGTGCAGCGCACCCCGGCGGGCAACCAGGTGCTCGTCGGGTACGTGGCGCCGGTGGCGGGGCGGACCGTGGACGTCGCCGCGGCGAACGCTCGGTTGCGGGCGGCGCTGCCGGCGGCACTGGTGCCGCTGGTGGCGGTCGTGGACTCCCTGCCGACACGGACGTCGGGGAAGGTCGACCGTGCGGCGCTGCCGTGGCCGCTGCCGGGGGTCGCCGACGTCACGGACCTCCCGGAGACGGTCGCGTGGATCGCGGAGCGGTGGTCGGCGATCCTCGGCGTGCCGGTCGCGGGTGTGGACGACGACTTCTTCGCGCACGGGGGTGGGTCGTTGACGGCGGCACAGCTGGTGTCGGCGATCCGCGAGCGGTTCCCGACGACGACCGTGGCGGACGTGTACGACCACCCGCGGATCGGTGCGTTGGCTGCGGCGTTGGACGAGTCCGGTGCGGCGGCGGCGTCGGAGCGGCCGGTGGCGCCGGTGTCCCCGGCGACGGGGTTCCTGTTGACGGTGCTCGGGCTGCCCGTGCAGGTGCTCCGCGGGCTGCGGGTGCTGACGTGGACGGCGCTGGTCTCGACCGTGCTGCACGTGACGTCGCTGCCGTTCCTGCCGTCGGTCCCGTTGCCGTGGCTCGTGCTGGCGCTGCTGGTGTTCGTGACCCCGGTGGGGAAGATGGCGGTGACGGTGGTGCTCGCGCGGCTCCTGCTGCTCGGCGTCCGGCCGGGTGACCATCCCCGTGGCGGGTCCGTCCACGTGCGGGTGTGGCTCGCCGAGCGGATCGCGGAGGCGGTGGACGGCCCGTCGACGGCCGGTGCGCCGTGGATCAGCTACTACGCCCGTGCGCTCGGGGCACGGATCGGGCGGGACGTGGACCTGCACGCGCTGCCCCCGGTGACGGGGATGCTGCGGGTGGGGGCCAGGGCGTCGATCGAGCCCGAGGTCGACCTCGCGGGGCACTGGGTGGACGGGGACGTCTTCCGGCTCGGGCAGGTGCGGGTGGACGCGGACGCGGTGGTGCGGAGCCGGTCGACGCTGCTGCCGGGCGCGCACGTGGGGGCCGAGGCGGAGGTCGAGCCCGGCTCGTCGGTGACGGGCCGGGTCCCCGACGGCGAGCGGTGGGCGGGTTCGCCTGCGGAGCGCGTCGGGTCGGCTCGGCACGACCGGGAGGCGCGCCCCGCCTCCCGTCGACGCTGGCTCGTCGCGTACGGGGCCGGTTCGGTCGCGGTGGCCGGGCTGCCCGTCGTCGGGGTCGCGGCGGGACTCGCGGTGACGGCGGCGCTGGTGGGTGCGGCACCGACCCTCGGGGCGGCGGTGCTCCGCGCGCTCGCGGTGGTGCCGCTCGCGACGGTGGTGGCCGGGTTCGTGTACGCGCTGCTGGTCGTGGCGTCGGTGCGGCTGCTCGGACTGGGGCTGCACGCGGGCCGGTACCCGGTGCGGAGCAGGGTCGGTTGGCAGGTGTGGACGACCGAGCGGGTGCTCGACGGTGCACGGACGCTGCTGTTCCCGGTGTACGCCTCGCTCGTGACGCCGCTGTGGCTCCGGCTGCTGGGCGCCCGGGTCGGTCGGGACACGGAGATCTCGACCGTGCTGCTCATCCCGGCGCTGACGCAGATCGCGTCGGGGGCGTTCCTCGCCGACGACACGATGGTCGCGACCTACGAACTCGGCGGCGGTCGGGTGACGATCGGTCGGTCGAAGGTGGGGCGCCGGGCGTTCCTCGGGAACTCGGGGATGACGGGCGCCGGTCGGTCGGTCCCCCGCGAGGCCCTGGTGGCCGTGCTCTCCGCGGTGCCGAAGAAGGCCAAGCGCGGTTCGTCGTGGCTCGGTACCCCACCCGTGCGACTGCGGCGTGCGACGACGACCTTCGACGAGGAGCGCACGTTCCGGCCGCCGCGGCGGCTCAAGGTGGCACGGGGGTGCTGGGAGCTGCTGCGGCTCCTGGCGCCGATGGTGTCGGCGGCGATCGCGCTCGGTGTGGTGGGGACGCTCCTCGGCCTGTGGTCGACCACCGGCCTCGGGTGGACGGTGCTGCTCGCGGGCCCGGTGCTCATCGTGGCCGGCGCGGTCGCGGCAGCGGTGTCGACGACGGCGAAGTGGGCGTTCGTCGGTCGGATCGACGCGGGCGAGCACCCGCTGTGGTCGTCGTTCGTGTGGCGGAACGAGGTGCAGGACACCTTCGTCGAGACCGTCGCGCGGCCGTGGTTCGCGGAGCAGTGCACGGGGACTCCGGCACTCGCCGCGTGGTTGCGGACCCTCGGCGCCCGGATCGGCCGTGGCACCTGGATCGAGACCTACTGGCTCCCCGAGGCCGACCTCGTGGCGATCGGCGACGGCGCCACCGTGTCGCGCGGGACGGTCGTGCAGACGCACCTCTTCCACGACCGCGTGATGCAGCTCGACGCGGTCCGGCTCGACGGGGGCGCGACACTCGGCCCGCACAGCGTCGTCCTGCCCGCGGCGGGGCTCGGCGCGGGGTCGACGGTCGGGCCGGCGTCGCTCGTGATGCGCGGTGAGCAGGTGCCGGCCGGGTCGCTGTGGTCGGGCAACCCCATCGCACCGTGGCTCGCCCCGCCGTGGGCGTCCGGCGGCGTCGCGCCGTCCGGCGGCGTCGCGCCGTCCGGCGCTCCGGCCGCGGGGCGCGCTGGCGGGACGGCCGACGCCGTGGTCGTGCCAGACTGAGCGGCACCGTGAAGCCGAACCCCAGCGCCGACCCGTACACGCCGCACAGCGGCGACCGTCGGTGGAGCGCGGTGCACTACGACCTCCGTCTCGCGTACCGCGTGGCGACGAACCGGCTCGACGGCACCGCGACGATCACCGCCCGTGCGCTCGAGGACCTCGAACGGATCGTCATCGACCTGCACGGGCTCACGGTCGACCGGGTGGACGTCGACGGGACGCGCGCCAAGAAGGTCGGCACCGCGACCCACAAACTGACGGTGACGCCGGCGGAGCCGATCGCGGTCGGCACGGAGTTCTTCGTCCACGTGAAGTACCGCGGGACGCCGCGTCCGATCCGGAGTCCCTGGGGCCAGGTCGGATGGGAGGAACTGACCGACGGCGTCATCGTCGCTGCGCAGCCGACCGGGGCGCCGTCGTGGTTCCCGTGCAACGACCGCCCCGACGACAAGGCCACCTACCGGTTCGAGATCACCGCCGAGGCCGCCTACGACGTCCTCGCGAACGGCGAGCTGCTCGGCACCGACCGCGCTCGAGCCGGCACGACCTGGACGTACGCGACGACGGAACCGATGGCAACGTACCTGGCGACCGTGCAGATCGGTCGGTACCGCACGACGAAGCTCCGGAGTCCGCACGTCCCGGTGACGCTGCACCATCCCGCGGACCTGCAGTCCGCGGCGAAGACCGACTTCGGCCGCGTGCCGGACATGCTCGCGCTCTACACCGACCGGTTCGGTCCGTACCCGTTCGCCACGTACGGGGTGGTCGTGACCGACGACGAGCTCGAGATCCCGCTCGAGGCCCACGGTCTCGCGGTGTTCGGTCGGAACCACGTCGACGGCGAGCACGGCACCGACCGGCTGATCGCGCACGAGCTCGCGCACCAGTGGTTCGGCAACTCCGTGACCGTCGTACGGTGGCGTGACATCTGGCTGCACGAGGGCTTCGCCTGCTACGCGGAGTGGCTGTGGTCCGAGCACCGGGGCGGCGAGACCGCCGACGTGCTCGCGGAGCGTCACCGGCAGGGACTCCTCGACGAGCCCCAGGACCTCGTGATCGGCGATCCTGGTGCACGGGACATGTTCGACGACCGGGTCTACAAGCGCGGTGCCCTGGCCCTGCACGCGGTCCGGCGCACGGTCGGCGACGCTGCGTTCTTCGCCGGGCTCAGGACGATCACCGAGCGGCACCGGCACGCTTCCGTCGCTCCGGAGGACGTCCTCGACGCGTTCGCCGGCGCCGCCGGGGTGCCGGTCGACGCCGTCCGGGCCGTCACGGCACCGTGGATCGACGAGCCGGGCGTCCCGGAGCCACCCGCAGCCTGACGGCAGGCACCGCCCTCCGTGTGGCGGCGGTCGTGGGCTCGACGCCGGCAGGCTCGGCGTCGGCAGCGTCAGGCGACGCCTGCGGGCTCGGTGTGGGCCGCGGCCTCGGACGGGTCGCCGGCGACGGCCTCGCCGGCACGGCGCACCTCGCGCCAGACGTCGTCGAGCGAGAGCCCGACCACGGCGGCGACCGACGCGACGGTCCCGAACGACGGCGTCGCGATGCGCCCGGTCTCGATCTTCCGCAGGGTCTCCGGCGACACCCCGGCCGCGAGTGCGACGTCGAGCATCGACCGTTCGGCGCGGGCGGCGCGCAGCAGCGCCCCGAGGGCACGACCACGGGCGAGTTCGACAGGACTGAGGGGCAGACGGACCATGCACCGATAGTAATACCGGTACGATCATCCCGTGATCGAGATCCTGACCCCCGCCGAGGTCCACCGCGCCCGCCGCACCGGAGCGCTCGTCGGCACGATCCTGCAGACCCTCCGCGAGCGCACCCGCGTCGGCACCAACCTGCTCGAGATCGACCGGTGGGCGAAGCAGCTCATCGAGGACGCCGGTGCCGAGTCCTGCTACGTCGACTACGCGCCGTCGTTCGGCCGCGGCCCGTTCGGGCACTCCATCTGCACGGCCGTGAACGACGCCGTCCTGCACGGCCTCCCCCACGACCGGGTGCTCGCGGACGGCGACCTGCTCACCCTCGACCTCGCCGTCTCGCTCGACGGGATCGCCGCCGACGCCGCGATCAGCTTCGTCGTGGGCACCGCGGACCCCGCCGACACCGCGACGGTCGACGCGACCGGGCGCGCCCTCGCCGCCGGCATCGCCGCCGCCCGGCCCGGTGCCAGGACGGGCGACCTGTCCCACGCCATCGGCACCGTCCTCGAGGGCGCCGGGTACCCGGTCAACGTCGAGTTCGGCGGTCACGGGATCGGTTCGACCATGCACCAGGATCCGCACGTGTCGAACACGGGTCGACCCGGACGCGGCTACACCCTCCGACCCGGGCTCCTCCTCGCGCTGGAGCCGTGGGTGATGGCCGACACCGACGTCCTCGTGACCGACCCGGACGGCTGGACGCTCCGGAGCGCCACCGGAGCCCGCACGGCGCACACCGAGCACACCATCGCGATCACCGAGGACGGCGCGGAGGTGCTCACGCTCCCCAGGTGACCGGTAGTCCCCCCGCCGCGACCACGAGCACGAGGTCGGGCTGCGGTCGGACGACGACGACCCGGTGCTCGGCCCCCTCGAACGACGCCACCCCACGGTCGACGTCGACGTCGACGGACGACGGGTCCACCCGCAGCCCTCGGCCGTCGCGCTTCAGCACGGCCTCCTTCGCCGCCCAGCACGCGGCGAGCACACCCGCGTCCCCGCCGGCCCGCGCGACCTCCGCCGGGCTGAACACCGCGAGCGGGGCCGCCGCCACCCGGGACACCCGCTCCACGTCGATCCCGACGACTCCCGGGGCGACCGCGAGTCCCGTCACACCGGTCGTCCGGGACAGGCTCACGCCCACCTGTCGTCCGTCCGCCGTGGCCCACGGTCGGCCGTGGGACACACTGGCGCAGTGCGGACACATGCGCCCCGCGCGCACGGCGGCCACGTCGACGCCCGTCGCCGACGCGACGGCGGCGACCAGGGCCTCCCGGTCGGCCGCGTGGTCCGCTCCCGACGGACGGAGCGTCACGACGACGGACCGGAGGCACGAGTCACCCACGCAGGGAGCCTACGTGGGTGATGGGTGCGGTGCGGCCGGATCAGGCGTGCGTCAGCGCGATCAGCGCGACGTTCATCGTGCTGTAGAGCCCCTCGGAGCGCGTGGCCTGGCGCACGCGTCCGCGGAGGACCTCGTACCGGCCGTTGTCCTCGCGGACGAAACCGATCACGCCGCTCGCCGGCGTCGACACCCGGTGGTAGCCGTCCTCGAGCGGGACGACCTCGGTGTTCAGTGTTCGCTCCATTGCTGTCCCCTTCCGCTCGTCGTCGAACAGTGGCGTCAGCATACCCCGGTGCGGGGGACAAACCTCCCGGACCTGTGCGGATGACGGATGTTCATCCACAGACTCCGGATCGCCGGACGGGCGAGTGCGTGCCCTGGATAGACTCCGGACAACGGCGCCCCGAGGTGCCGTCCGAGGCACCGACGACGGGGCCCGAGGGTCGGATGGAGGACGGATGCGCACGGTCCACGGCGGACGCCCGGTCGAGGCCGGACCCGGTTCGGCGAGCGGGAGGACCGGTCGTGCGTTCCGCTGGACCACTCGTCTGGTGACCGCCCTGCTCGCCGCGTTCCTCGTGATCGTGCCTGCGACCGCCTCGCACGCCACCGCACCGTTCCAGCTGCAGGGAGGCGCGTACGTCGTCGACCGGGCGGACGCCCTGACGTCCGCGCAGCAGGCAGGGGTCGAACAGGCCGTGCAGGACCTGTACGACAAGACGAAGACGCAGCTCTACGTCGTCTACGTGCCGACCTTCTCGGACCCGTCCGACCACACCGCGTGGGGCGACGCGTTCCGGCAGCAGAACCAGATCGACTCGGACAGCATCGTGCTCGCGGTGGCGGTCGACGACCGCATCGCGGACGTCCACCAGACGAACGAGACGGACCTGTCGTCGTCCGACGTCGAGAACGCCTACCAGGACGACGCCGTCCCGCAGCTCCGGGACCGCAACTGGGCCGCGGCCGCGACCGCGTTCGCCGACGGGCTCGCACAGACGCAAGACCCGCCGGACCTCACCGCGCTGTGGGTCGTGCTGCTCGTCGTCGTGATCGCCATCGTCGTCGTCGTGCTCGCCGTCCGTGCTCGCAACAAGCGCCGGACCGCCGCTGCGGCCGAGGCTCGGGAGGCGTCCCTCGCCGGCCTCGAACGCACCGCCGGCGGCGCCCTCGTCACGATCGACGACGAACTGAAGACCGCCGAGCAAGAGGTCGGGTTCGCCACGGCACAGTTCGGCTCCGACGCCGCGAAGCCCTTCGCCGACGCCGTCGCCACCGCGAAGCGCAACGTCCGGCAGGCGTTCACCTTCCAACAGCAACTCGACGACGAGATCCCGGACACCCCGCAGCAGCGTGCCGAATGGGCGAACCAGATCATCGCCATCTGCGAGCAGGCACACGCTGCGATCGAGGCACAGACCGAGTCGTTCGACAAGCTCCGCGCGCTCGAGGACGGCGTCGAGGACGCGTCGACCACCCTCGCCGCGGACGTCGCCCGGGCACCCGCGTCCGTCGCCGCCGCCTCGGCCGCACTCGATCGGGTCCGGGCGTCGTACTCCGGCCGGACCCTCGCCACCGTGGCGGACAACGTCGACCAGGCGAAGCAGGTGCTCGACTACGCCACCGAACGGTCCGCGGCGGCGACGGCGGCCATCGCGGCCGGCGACAAGGGCGAAGCGGTCGTCGCCGTGCGGGACGCGCAGCACGCGCTCGCGCAGGTGCAGCAGCTCACGGCCTCCGCGACCGCCGCCGAGACGACGTTCGCCGAGGCCTCGGCCCGCGC
>NZ_LDQC01000075.1 GCF_001475545.1 Curtobacterium luteum
CCGTCCGGACGCCGAAGCCGACCCGCCGCCCGTCCGGACGCCGAAGCCGACCCGCCGCTCGTCCGGGTGCTCCGCTCAGGCCCACCGCATCGCGTAGAGGCGCGCGAGGGACGACGCGGTGGGGAGCGCCAGCGCCGTGCGGAGCAGCACGTCGCGGCTGCCGGACCCGACGACCGTTGCGGGGAGCCCGAGCGCCATGTTGACCTCTGCCTGCCTCGCCGCACGCCGGGCAGCGGCTCGTCGGCGCCGCGCCCACGCCGTGCGCGCGGCGGTCGGCACCGTCGCACCCGGGCCGGCCCGGAGCGCAGTCGCCAGGATCGGCACGAGCTCTGCGGCGTCGAGCCAGCCGAGGTTCATGCCCTGGCCGCCGATCGGGCTGATCTCGTGCGCCGCGTCGCCCACGAGCACGACCCGGCCGACTCCGGTCCGGGTGGCCTCCCGTCGGCGGACACCGAAGTCGCTCGTCATCGTGCAGGTCGCCGGGTCCGGGGTGGCCCCGGTGCGCTCGGTGACGACGTCGGCGAGACCCGCAGCCGTCGTGCGGACGGAGCCGGACCGGTCGCAGCCCTTGCCGGTCGTGCCGACGAGGGCCACGTACCGTCGTCGGCCGCCCGGTAGCGGGAACGACTCGACGACCCCGGCCGACCCGACGTCGACGAGCGCGGTCGACCGCGCCGACGGATCCTCGGGGTCGGCGAAGTCGCCCATCACGTAGCGGTGCCGGTAGTCCCGCCCACGGGTGGAGATGCCCAGCAGGTCCCGGACCGTGCTCCGGCCGCCGTCGGCGCCGAGCACGAACGCGGCGTCGACCGACCGTGCCACGCCGTCCGGACCCACCCCCTCGGCGAGCACCCGCGTCGCCTCCTGGTGCAGGCCGGTCAGCGTCGTGCCGGTCCGCAGCGTGCTCGGCGGCAGCCGCTCGCGGAGGAGCGTCTCGGTCCGGTGCTGGTCGAGCGTCGCGATGTACGGGTGCCTGGCCGAAGCGCCCGCGAAGGACAGCGAACCGAGGTCCCGTCCGCCGCTCCGGGCGACACCGGTGCGGACGAGCGCGGCCTCCGCCAGGACCGCGCGGTCGAGACCGATCACGGCGAGCGCGTCGAGCGACGGCGGGTGGATGCCGATGGCCCGGGAGCCGACCGGGGCGTCGCCGCGTCGCTCCCACACCGCGACCTCGATGCCGCGATCGGCCAGGAGCGCGGCGGCGAGACAGCCGACGGGCCCGCCGCCGACGACGAGGACGTCGACGCGCTCCGTGGTCACGCTCGGAGCCTACGGGTGGAGGGTTCGACGGTTGCCGGGTTCACGGAACGCGCGCGTTCCGACGCCGCACCCGTCGATCGACGCACGGGACGTCGCAACGCGCGTTCCGTCGAGCGGTCGGGACGTGACGACCACGCGGACGGGAGGCTCGTGGCGGCACCGCCACGCGCCTCCCGTCCGTCGCTGGGTGGCGTCCGGCGGCCTCCTGCCGGAGCTACGCGGTGGCGTGCTCGCGAGCTGCGCGATCAGCGGCGACGAGACGCTTGGCCTCGCGGACGCGCTTGCGGGCCTTCTCGACCGGCACCTCGACCGCGTAGGCCGCACCGACGGCCACGAGGAGCGCCGCACCGACCAGCCACACCTTGCCCCACGCGCCGATCGCGAAGGTGCTGAGCAGCGCGATCACGAGCGGGTGCCAGAGGTACGCGGAGTACGAGACCCGACGGCCGAACCACGACACGGGCGTCCAGGCGAGTGCCGCCGACACCGGGGTGCGGACGGAGACGAGCCCGCCGATGAGCACGGCCGACACCACGCCGGCGAGGGGCATGACCACGCCGAACGTCGAGGCGTGCTGGGTCCAGTCCCCGTCGATCCAGAACAGGACGCCGACGAGGGCGGCCAGGCCGACCCAGGTGGCGAGGTGTCCGGCGATGCCCGCGGCGACGCGACGGACGCGTTCGTCGTCGAGCAGCAGTGCGAGCAGGCAGCCCGTCGCGAGCGGCACGACGCCGAGCACCGGGGAGAAGTACACGTCGGGGGTCGCGCCACCGTTCGGCTTCTCGTAGCTGAGGAACGACGCGATCGAAGCGCCGACGATCACCACACCGAGTCCGGCCGTCAGCCAACGGCGACGGGACCGGATCGCGAACAGCAGCACGAGCGCGGGCGGCCAGACGAGGTAGAACTGCTCCTCCATCGACAGGCTCCACGTGTGGGCGAACACCCCCTGCGTGGTGTCCCAGAACGAGCGGAAGAGGTTGCCGGTGTAGCTCAGGGCGATGAACGCTGCCTCGCCCGCGGAGAACGTCGCGCCCTTGTAGTCGCCGACCCAGTTCCAGAGCGCGAGTCCCACGAGGACGAACGCGATGAGGGCCGGGTAGAGCCGCAGCACGCGCTTGCCCCAGAACGAACCGAGGCGGATGCGGCCGGTCTTCCGGTGCTCGCCGAGCAGCAGCGTCGTGATGAGGAACCCGGAGAGCACGAAGAACACCGTGACGCCGATGAAGCCGCCGTCGAAGTGCGCGACGTGCAGGTGGTAGAGGATCACGGCGAGGATCGCGACCGTGCGCAGGCCGTCGAGCGCCGGCGCACGGGTCGTCAGCGGTGGCGGGGGAGTCGTGCTGCCGCCCCTGCGCGCGGTACCGTCGGCGCGCGTCCCACTGCCGACGCTCGTGCTGCCGTCGGTGGTGGCCGGTGCGGAGGTGCTGCGGGTCCGCTCCGGCGAGATCGTGGTGGTCGCCACGTCGCCTCCTGCGAGATCGTTCTGCTGCCCGGACCGACGATCGGACCGTGACCTGATCGTTACAGGATGCTCGCCCGAGGTAAGAGGAGTCTCAACGAACGGGGTGCACGAGCTCCGTCAGGGCATCGAGCCGCTCGGCGGCGAGGTCCTCGAAGGACCGTTCCTCGCCCGGCGCGATCCACTGCTGGAACGTCAGGTGGAAGACCGTCACGGCCGTCTCCGCGGCGATCGTCGCTGCCGGTTCGCCCATGCCGTGGTCGCGCAGGAGTGCGCCCAGGTGGATCTTCAGGTTTGCGAGCTTGCCGAGTTCCCGCTCCTGCAGGGCCGGGTTCGCCTCGATGATCGTCTGGCGGGCACGGGAGAACGGCCGCTTCTCGTGGTCGAAGAACGACCCGGCGGCCGTGATGGCGAGCCGGACCAGCTCGAACGGCTCGGTGCCGTCCGGTGCCTGCTCGATCGGGTCGGCGAACATCGCGAGGAAGTCGTCCTGCCCGGCGAACAGCACCTCGCGCTTGTCGGTGAAGTGCCGGAAGAAGGTCCGCTCGGTGACTTCGGCTGCACCGGCGATCTCGGCGACGGTGGTCGCGTCGTACCCGTGCTCGGCGAACAGCTGCATCGCCGTCGCCTGCAGTCGCTCTCGCGTACCGGGTTGCCAACGGGCCATGTCCGCAGTCTACTGATGACAGCGACTGACATGGAGTGCTACCGTGATGTCAGTTCGTGACATCAGCGCCACGGACACCGTGAAGGGAAACGCACATGCACGTGTTCGTCACCGGGGCCTCCGGTTGGATCGGCTCCCACACCGTCGACGAGCTGCTCGCCGCTGGACACACCGTGACCGGACTGGCCCGATCAGACGCCTCCGCCGCTGCACTCGAGGGGAAGGGCGCCTCGGTGCTCCGCGGGGACCTCGACGACCTCGACGCCCTGCACCGTGGTGCCGACGGGGCAGAGGGTGTCCTGCACCTCGCCAACAAGCACGACTGGGCGGACCCGGCCGCCACGAACGCCACCGAGCGCGCCGCCGTCGAGACCCTCGGCTCCGCGCTCGTCGGCACCGATCGCCCGCTCATCGTCGCCTCCGGTGTCGCCGGGCTCACCGAGGGGCGTCCGTCGAACGAGTCCGACGCCAGTCCCTTCGTCGGTCCGGACACCATGCGCGGCGGCAGCGAGAACCGCGGCTTCGACTTCGTCGGCCAGGGCGTCCGCGCCGTCGCCGCCCGGTTCAGCCCGACCACGCACGGCACCGGCGACCACGGGTTCATCGCCGCGATCGTCGCCGCAGCTCAGCGGACAGGTGTGTCCGGCTACGTCGGGGACGGTGCGAACCGCTGGGCCGCCGTGCACGTCACCGACGCCGCACGACTCGTCCGGCTCGGACTCGAGCAGGCGCCGGCCGGGACACGGCTGCACGCCGTGGCGGAGGCGGCGATCCCCACGCGCGCCATCGCCGAGGCGATCGGGGCCGGGCTCGGCCTCCCGGTGACGTCGATCGACCCCGCCGACGCCGAGGAGCACTTCGGGTTCATCGGCCGCTTCTTCGCGATGGAGATGTCGGCGACCTCGGAGGCGACGCGGGAGCTGCTGGGGTGGGAGCCGACGGGCGTCGGGTTGCTCGAGGACATCGCGGGCGGCGCGTACTTCCCGGTCCGGGTCGCGTAGCGCGCCCGCGCCCGGCGATCCACCTGCCGGACGGGAGGCGCGGTGCCCGCCCGCACCGTGCCTCCCGTCCGGTGCCGGGTCACGTGGTCTTGCCGGCCGAGCGGATCGTCCGTTGCGCGCGCGTCGCTGTCGAACGACCGTGCCGTCGTCGTACGACGACGGCGCGGTCGCTCGTTGCGCGCGCGGGTGGTCGCGCCGGGGAACCAACGACGCCGCCGCTGTCGTACGACAGCGACGGCGTCGTTCGGCAGCGGCAGCCGATCACCGTCCACCCGCGGCACCCGAGGGACGAGCGCCCGCCTACTCGGCCTTCTGCATCTGCCAGGGCTCGGGCTCGCGGTCGCCGTTCGGTCGCACGGGCCGGACGTCGCCGACGATCGGGATCGCCCGCTTCCGCATGAACCACAGGTACCGCACGAAGAAGTGCGACAGCGTCGACAGCCGGTTGCCGTTGCCGAGCAGCGAGGCGATGTGCACCGCGACCCACGCCGCCCACGCCACGGGGCCGACCATCGTGATCCCGCCGCGGAGCTGGGCGACCGCGGCGTTCGTGCCGATCGTCGCCATCGTGCCCTTGTCGAAGTACGTGAAGTGCTCGGTCGGCTTGCCCTGGAGCAGGCGCTTGATCTGCTTCGCGACGTGCTTGCCGCCCTGCAGCGCGGGCTGCGCCAACTGGGCGAGGGCGTGGTCCTGCGCGGCGATGTCGCCCGCGGAGAAGATCCGCTCGACGCCCTTCACGCGGAGGTCGTCGTCCACCTGGATCCGACCGCCGTGGGTCTGCGGCATGCCCCAGCCCGAGACCTCCTTGTGCGCCGCGACACCGGTGGCCCAGATGACCTGCGAGGCGGGGATGAACTCGCCGTCGGCGGTGACGACGCCGTCCGGACGGACCTCGGCGACGCCCGTGTCGAGCCGCAGCACGACCCCGCGCTTCCGGAGGATCTTCGCCGCGTACCGACGCAGTCGCGGTGCGAACGGCTTGAGGAGCTCGCCGCTGCGGTGCACGAGGGTGATCGAGATGTTGCCGCGCTCGATCTCGGGGTAGGCGCCGACGAGCGCCTGGTCGCGGAGCTCGGCGAGGGCACCGGCCATCTCCACGCCGGTCGCACCACCGCCGACGATGACGATCTTGATCTCATCGGGCCCCTGGTTGGCGGCGGCCTCCTCGAGCCGGGTGAACAGCTCGTCGCGGATGCGGAGCGCCTGGGACCGGGAGTACATCGAGTAGGCGTACTCGTACGCGCCGGGCGTACCGAAGTAGCTCGTGTTCACGCCGTTCGCGAGCACGAGCCAGTCGTAGCGCAGGTGCTCCCCGTCGCTCATCTCGGCGATGCGCTCGTCGGGTCGGATGCCCGTGAGGAGCCCGTGCCGGAACTCCGCGTTCGACTGCTTCGCCCGGAGGCTGCGGAGGAAGTACGTCACGTCACCGGCGTTCAGTCCGCCGGTCGCCACCTGGTACATGAGGGGCTGGAACATGTTGTAGACGTGGCGATCGACGAGCGTCACCCGGACGTCGGCGTCCGCGAGCTCCCGCATGGCCGCGATGCCGGCGAAGCCTCCACCGACGATGACGACGTGTGGGCGGGTGTCCTGCGGCATGAGCTCCCTGGTTTCCTCGGACGGCGGATGGTCGCCTCCGAGGGTACGCGCGCTCAGACCCGTGCGATGACCGTCACAGCCGACCCGGCCGGGAGGCCCACCCCGGCTCCGTCACGCGTCCCGCCGCGTGTACGTGTTCAGCACGTTCCCCTTGCTCGTCACGGTGCTGTCGACGAGCGTCAGGCGCGTGGGCGGGTCGGTCGGCTCGAAGAGCCGCCGGCCGGGTCCGGCGATCGCCGGGTGGATCATCAGCTGGAGTTCGTCGAGCAGCCCGGCGAAGAGCAGGTGCCGGACGACCGAGATGCTGCCGGTGACCGCGATGTCGCCGCCGTCCTCCTGCTTGAGGTCGCGGACGAAGGCGTCGAGGTCACCCGTGATGCGCGTGCTGTTCTCCCACGCGAGGTCGTCACCGAGCGTGGTCGACGCGACGAACTTCGGCATCGGGTTGATCCACCGGCCGAACGGGTCGTCGGCGTGCGCGGGCCACCACTCCGCCCACTCGAGGTAGCTGTTCCGACCGAGCAGGACCGTGTCGGTGCGGGACATGAACGCCGTCATGCCCGCGCCGAGCTCGTCGTCGAAGCTGTCGTGCTGGAACTTGTAGGGCTCGTCGACCACGCCGTCGACCGAGGTGAAGAGCCCCGAGGTGACCTTCCGCATGCTCGGAGGATAGCGGCGGGCGGGTCAGCTACCAGAACCGGTGCCGGTGCCGTCCTGGGTGCCGGTGCCGTCCTGGGTGCCGGTGCCGTCCTGGGTGCCGGTGCCGCCCTGGGTGCCGGAGCCGCCCTGGGTGCCGCCGGGCATCTGGTTCGTGCCGCCGCCGTAGCCGGGGAAGCCGTTCGTTCCGCCGCCCGGGAACTGCGACGTGCTCTGCGACTGCCCGCTGATCGCGTGCCCGATCGCGAAGCCGACACCGCCACCGACGAGGAGCGCAGCCAGCCCGACCGCTGCCGCGATGACGGGCCAGAACCACGGTGGGCGGGGCTTCGCAGGTCGCCGGACACCGGCCTGGCCGTACCAGGGGGTCGGGGTCTGCTGCGCGGTGTTCCACTCCGCGGCGTACGGATCCGTGCCGGGTGTGCGGGTGTCCGTCGCCGTCTGACCGGCGGTCGGGGCCGCGTCCCACCCGCTCGGTGTGGCTGCAGGCGCAGCGCCCCACCCGTCCGGAGCGGGCGTGTACTGCCGGGGCGGTGTCGTCGGGGAGGTGTCGTTCATGAGGACGAGTGCACACCGTCTGCCTATCAGCGGGTGATGACGACGCTGACGCTGCACTGTGGACCCGGGCGTAGCGTCGTGCACGTGCGCGCGAAGGTCGAGACGGTGCCGGTCGGCGGGCTGCCCGTGCGGCTCCGGACGCTGGCTCCGGCCGGCCGCCTCCACGACGCCCTGGTCCCGACGGTGCTGCTCGTGCACGGCATCGGCATGTCCCACCGCTCCTTCGCCCGCTCCCAGCGGGCGCTGGCCCGGACGCACCGGACCGTCGCTGTCGACCTCCCGGGCTTCGGTGGCCTGCCGGCGGCCGGTCGGCGGCTCGACGTCGAGGAACTCGCCGACCTCGCGGTCCGCGCCGTGCAGACCCGTGGCGCCGGTGAACTCGTCGTGGTGGGGCAGTCGATGGGGTCGCAGATCGCCGTCGAGGCAGCACGTCTCCACCCGGACACGGTGTCGTCGGTGGTCCTGGTCGGGCCGGTGGTGGACGACCGCCGGCGGACGCTGCTGCACCAGGCCGTCGACCTCGGTCGGGACTCGTTCGCCGAAGGGCCGCGGATGAACGCGGTCGTGTTCACCGACTACCTCCGCAGCGTCCGGCAGTACGTCCGGGAGCTCGGTCCGATGCTCCGGTACCCGACGCTCGAGCGGGTCGCTGGCCTCGACGTCCCGGTGCTCGTCGTCCGCGGCGACCGCGACCCGATCGCCCGCCACACGTGGGCCGCCCGGGTCGCCGCCCACGCCCGCCGAGGCGCGTTCGTCGAGCTCCCCGGCGCCCACCACGTGCAGGAGCACCGTCCGGTCGCGTTCGCCGACCTCGTCGCGGAGTTCCGTCGCGTCGAGACCCTGGAGCGCCTCGGATGACCGACCCGACCGCCTCGACGACGCAGACCGACCAGGCCGGGCGATCCGTGCCTCCCGTCGGGCTGTCCACGCGCGCAGCGTGGGCCGTCCGTGACTGGGTCTACGCCGTCCGCTGGCAGGTGCGGAGCCTCGGACCGACCACGGCGGACGACTACCTCGACGGCGACCGGCCGCCCGTCGTGGTCATCCCGGGCGTCTACGAGACGTGGCACTTCATGCGACCCCTGATGGACGCGCTGCACGACCGTGGACACCCCGTGCACGTGCTGCCCGTCCTCCGGCACAACGTCCGCCCGGTGCCCGCGTCGGCGGAGGAGGTCGTCGCGTACCTCGAGGAACACGACCTGCGCGAGGTGCTGCTCGTCGCGCACAGCAAGGGCGGCCTCATCGGCAAGTACGCGATGGCGTCGCTCGACCCCGACCGCCGGATCGACCGCATGGTGGCGGTGTCCACCCCGTTCGGCGGATCCTCGCTCGCCCGACTGGCCCCCGTCGCGCACCTCCGGGTGTTCCGGGCTGCAGACCCGGTGCTCGCGGCGATGGGGCGAGAGCTCGCGGTCAACGCCCGGATCACCTCGGTCTACGGCGTGTTCGACACGCTCATCCCGGAGGGGTCGGAACTCGCCGGGGCGACGAACGTGCGGCTGCCGGTCGGCGGGCACTTCCGGATCCTCGGCGACTCCCGCACCCGGGAAGCCGTGCTCGCCGCGACCGGTTGAGTAGCGGACCGGCGGACTCGACCCGTGCGCGCACGCCCCGGCCGAGTCTCGGCTCCGCGGACACCTTCGCGCAGGGGCGACCGCGGAACTGTCCGCCCAGC